>CAIRDJ010000277.1 GCA_903877335.1 uncultured Chloroflexota bacterium
AGCGGTTCGGCAAGGACGATGACGATCAGCGCGGTGGGGGCGGTGAGCAAAGCGGAATAGCGACTGGTACGGATGAACAACACCCCTAGTTCGTCGTGCTGATCTTTTGCGGATAGCACGCTGGCGATGGGCACCACCAACGGGCCGATGATCGTGGTGAGCGCGAACACCAACAAGTGTAACCGCGCTGATATATCATAGAAGGTGAGGAATGTGGTTGAAAGCCAGATCGAGATGATGATCTTGTCCATCTGATTGTAGAGCGTGTCCAGAACAGTTGTCAGGATGGCGCGTGAACTCAAGCTAAACATGTCTCCCACGACCGCCCATGAGATATGACGGGTGAGTCGGAAATCGCTGCGAAGACGGCGTAACGCCACCAGATGCCCAAGCTGGCGCACGGCTTCACTGATGAGCGTGGCGAGGGATACCCCCAGCACACCCGCTCCATTCCATAAGAAGATGCTCACCACAACGGTGTACACCACCAAGCGCACGATATTCAATCCGCGCGTGATGTCGTAGCGTTGCCACCCCTCCAATACAGCACTCAAGTTGTAGCCCAAAAACTCTAGCCACACCTGTAAACCTAACACGTATAACAGCGGGGCTAGTTGTGGGATTAGGTGGGTGGGGATGTTGAAAAGATGGGCGAGCGCATCCGACCAAAAAAAGGCGATCCCCCACAACAAGGCAGCGGATGCCCCACCGATCAGCATTTGAACGAGCAAAGCTGCGCTGGTTGCCTCATATTCTTTTTGATGCGCCCCTACTGCCTCATACTCGGCAATGAACTTGACCAGCGCAGAACTGACCCCCAAGTCAAAAAAGCCGAATGCCCCTTTTGTCACCGAAAGCGAGACCACAAACAACCATAAGCCGTAGGTCTCTTCCCCCAGCTGATGAATCAGAATGGGGGTGAGTGCCAAGTTAACCAGAATATTCGTACCAAAGTTGAGCAGGTTGACCATGCCATTGGTGAATAGGCGACGATACATATACCCTACTTCAGCGAAGCAATCGCCCATGCGGAGGTGGGATCATCAGCATAGGGATTGAGGAAGGGTTTGCCATATAGAATGCCATCGGTGATTGTGTCCAATACGGGACTAACGCCATAGCGCAGATCATCCCAACCGTTGGCTTTGAGGTGCATGTGTCCGAATGAAGTTTCGTCGATCAGTTCTTGAATGGGAATGGAGACGCGGTACATCATCAGATACAAATATCGCTTTGCTAAGAGGACTTGATTCTCTAAAGGACTCAAGCGCGGAAGCGATAGCCATGCCCATAATTTTTCGGGGGATGATGTATCAACCGTGAAATTTTTGTCGGCATAGTGAACCCTCCCTGATACGCCAACCGTGACGCCCATTGCGCTTGCCTCCAATCCAATTGTGGAAGTATAGACGAGGCTTGCTTCGCTAAGGTTGAGTAACGTATAGCTACTCAAAATGCTCTCTGAAAAGATGATGCGCACGTTGTCGGGCAACGTTGCGAGATGGTTGTCGCGTAGATAGTGGTTTATCGAAAAAGTAGGGCGATAGCGGTCTATTCGCGTTTCGGCGGGATGAACGCGAATGACGAAGATTTTATCGGGTAATGACGCTGCATATTCAATGACGGTATCTAACCAATGGAGCATATTCTTGAAGTCTCCGATGTCATAATCAATGGTAGCTGTGTCGCCTAACACATTCGTAAAAATAGATATGATATTTCGGGGTTGATCTAACTTTAATTCCGCAAGTAGTTTAGCCTGATCCTCTTCGATGCGTTCCCACAAATTGTCCATCTGTTGGAAACCATACCGTCTGTTCTGTAACGTCCGTTCCACCATTTGCTTTTGATAATCTGCTAAAGGTTGATCTCGATATTGTTGTTGCCAAAGATCATGCCATGGAAATAACGAAACTGGGGCATTGTGGATTAGGTTTACGGTCTGCTTGACATAACCACGTTCAGATGATGAGTAAGGGATGTTATACTTTTTAGCTATTTGACTAATAACATGGTCAGAGGCTTGCATCCCATTTAGGACGAGGATGTGTTGCACCGAAAACTGTTTAAGCAGGTTGACCACGGCTTGATGGGTTAGGCGTACCATATAAAGATACCCACGCATATATGGGGTCATTTCTTCATCGAGCGGGGTATCTTTGATGAAATACCAACGGGTGGTGAGGTAAGCTGGTTTGCCCATCTCGATGCCATCATATTGATAGGTGGTCAATCCTGCTTCAGAAATAGCGTCAAGTTCATGTTGAATTTTGGCACGTTCCTTTTGACTGACGTAATCGTGTAACCTTGCCACGTCAAATCCTAAAGCCCCTAACCCACTTTCGACATATGAGCGACACCGCCCACAGGGCATGTGTTCTATCCCGTGACTGGTGGAGCTATTATGGATGAAGCAGATCGGCAATACCCCGCCACACGTTAAGAACTTGACTCGTACCCCACGCATGGCCAATGCCCGACCGATGAGTCCATCGAACACGGTGTGGAATGACCAACCGTTAAATGTGACGATTAGAATAGTAGGGGCATCGTCCGCTACGTTGACCGACGGGGGTGTATTCCATTCTTGAGCTTGTAAGATGGGGGCAACAGGGTGGAAAGTCTTGGCGGTCTTCTTGAGCCTGTGATAATACAAATACGCATTCCACACCCACCGAAACAGCTTCGGTTGGCGGAAGTTCAAGTATTGAATGAGTGGGTTATGGTCATAAAGCTGCCGCTCGTTCACAGGCATCCTCCCCGTTGGTAGCATAGTGCGTTGTTAGACAGACTGGCGCAAGACAAGCTGGCAATGATGAAGGGCTTGGACTTGCTTGTCTGTTGGTTGTTGTGTGTTCAACAAGAAGTTTACCCCCCAACGTCCCATATCATAATGGGGGAGTTGTAAAGACGTGAGCGGGGGGCGCAGTGCGGAGGCAATAATCGCTTGATAATCAAACGCAAAAATGCCTATGACACGCTTCTCGAAGCGTGTCATAGGCTCCCATCGCTGTACGATCATTTCAGCAATTTATCGCTTCACTGTTAACCGACCATCTATCTCGATTTCGACAGGGAAGGGATCGCGTAAGGTCCCAATGAAATTCCCGTTTTCATCAAGGTTATTGAACGCCATATAATACCATTGATGATCTAAACCTTGTATCAACTTTCCGGAGTATAAGCGAGCATATTCATCTCCCACTAAAAAAGCATCCGTTAGATAATGAAATCCTTCAGTGGGGGAATCGGAAACCAGATAATGTGTTCCACCTTGTGGCATGACACCCGGACGCGCAAGGCGTGCTTGTGAGTGGTGTCTTTCGGGTGTGGAGAAAAGCACATAATACCGCCCATTGATTGCCAACCACTGGGGCACTTCCATATCACCAAACTCACCCGGTTGGGTGATGGGGGGCAAGACTTCCCAATGTAACAGATTATCCGATACCGCATGACCGATGACACCGCGCCCATCAGGTGCGCCATGTTTGGCGCGTGCTGTGATGAAGCAGTGCCAGCGTCCTGTGTGTGGGTGGCGGAATACACACGGATCACGCCATGCTTGGTCATGCCACGCCGAAAGATCAAGCAACTCATACCAGCGTGGGTCGATCTCAATTAGCGGTTGATTCCCGTATTTTTCCCAGTGGATGAGGTCGCGCGAGGTTGCCAAACCAATCCGCTGTACCAATCCGTTTTCGCCCCCACTAGAGCCGGTGTAGAACAGATACCACAAGCCATCATCTTGAATGATGCTTCCCGTACAGGTAGTTTTATCGTCCCACAACGGGCGATCCGCATGTGGGGGAGTGGGACGTAGCGCATCCGGTAGGAGTTCCCAATTTACTAAATCCTTTGACTTGGCATGCCCAATGGATACGTTCCAATGGCGCAGGGTTTCATGCTCAAGCTGGTTGCTTGCTTGCAAGTAGAACACATGAATTTCATCATCCGTGCGTGCAAACCAAAAATCCCACACCCACTTATCGGTGAATTGTAAAGCCATGCCTTACCCCTTAATCCCACTGCTGGCAATACTTTCGATGAACGCTCGTTGTAATGCTAGATAGAAGATTAAGACGGGAATGGTGATGGTAGAAAGGTAGGCCATGACTTCGCCCCATGCCACATCCAACTGGAAGAAGTATGCTACCCCCAACATCAAGGGGCGCATCTCCTCTGATTGTGCCACCATGAGGGGCCACAAATATTGATTCCACATGCCCAAGAACTTGAGGATAGCCACAGTTGCAACCACCGGTCCCGTGATGGGCATAATAACTCGCGCATACACTTGCAGCCAAGTCGCTCCGTCCATGCGTGCGGCTTCTACCAATTCGCGGGGCAGATCACGGAAGAATTGTACAAACAAGAAAATCGAGAAGGAATCTGCTATGAAGGGAATGATTTGAACATGGATGCTATTCAACCATCCCCACTCTAATCCTTCTTTACCAATCCATGGGAGGCTATTCACCACAAATAGCAAGGGTACTGCTGTGGTTTCGGCTGGGATGATGAGCGTGGCAATGATGATGGATAGCACGATACCCTTTCCACGCCACTTCAGAAAAGCAAACGAGAAACCGGCTAACGAACTGAAGAGAATACTAAACGCGGTGGTGGTGGCAGTGATGAAGACGGAGTTGAACAAGAACCGCTCAAAGGGGACACGGTTGAACATGCCAATGTAATTATCTAGGGATAAGTCCCCATAGGGCACGAAAGCCTTTAGGGAACTTGAATCTCGCAATAGTTGCATATCCGGCTTGAGCGATGAAACGATCATGAACACCAACGGAAACGCAAAGATGAGGGCAACGGCGATGAGCATTAAGTAACGTAACGCCAGAAATTGATAGAAATAACGACCCTTTATGCCGGTGTCCATTAGTTTTTCTCCCGTGTCAGGTAACGTTGTAGCAATGAAATAGCTAAGACGATGAAGAACAGCACCACTGAAATTGTCGATCCCCCAGAAATGTCATACTTTCCATAACCACGTTGTACCATTTGGTATACGACGGATTGGGTGGTATCGACTGGACCTCCGCGTGTCATGATGTCTACTTGGGTGAACAATCCGAAGGCTTGCATAGTGATGATAATCAAAACAAAAACTGCTGTATTGCGTAGCCCGGGCCATGTGACAAAGCGGAATTTTTGCCACCAGTCTGCACCCTCAACGTTCGCTGCCTCATAGAGTAGGGTAGGAATGGTTTGTAACCCCGCCAACCAGATCACCATGTGAAAGCCAACTGCTTGCCAAACCGACATTGCCATGAGGGCAGGCATAGCAGTTTGCGGATTAGCCAACCAATCAACAGGCTTAAATCCGCCAAAGGTTAACGTTGCCAGCAAGGTGTTCAATACCCCATTGCTTCCGTCATAGATGAAACGCCACAGCAACGCGACCACAACCATTGAAACCACAACCGGCATGAAGTAGATCGTTCTGAAAACATTAATACCCGGCAGTTTTTGGTTGAGCATCATCGCCAGCAACAATGCCAAGCCACCTTGCACGGGGGCAATCACCACTACGAAGAAGAACGTATTAAAAAGCGCGATCATAAATACGACATCGGATGCTAGAACATAGGTGATGCTGTTGTTGCGTTGGAAACTGAACCATTCTTGTAAACGGAAGTATTGTGGGTAGGTTTCTTCATCGCGGGTGTAGTCGCGCAATTTAGGATAGGTGGGGTTGCCCGCCTCATCGCGCAATAATTCACCGCTGGTTTCATCTACCAAAGGATCAAGCGTGAGTAGTTGAACGGTCAATAAATCTTGGAAGTTGCGTAAACCCACAAATTCAGTTGGGTTGCCAGAGATCAAGCGTTGGTTGGTAAAGGACATGCCAAACGCCATGAAGAAGGGAACAATCAAAAAGGTCAGCAATAAGACAATCACTGGCATTGCCATCAACCATCCCACCAATGCCTCGTGTTGATCTTGATTTAACCCGCTCGGTTTAGTTGTATTCTGTAGGGAAGCCATTCACATCATACTCCGTATAAACAAAAATGGCTGTAAGGAATCCCTCACAGCCATTCAAAAACAACTTACGTGTGGAGGGAGAGATTATTATTCCCCGAAGCCGTAGCCACCGTTTGCTTCAATGTCTGCGTCAATTGCATCAACAGCAGCATCAAGGGCGGTCTGTACGTCTGCACCGTTAGCAATGTCTGCCAATGCCTTCTCAAATTCGAGAGCCATTACAGCGTAACCGGGCGTTGGTGGGCGGAGCAAGCCTTGTTCGCTGCTCAAAGCGAAGAAGACTGCTAAAGGACCACCTTCAGCGTAGTTTTCGGTCATAGCAGCTGCGGTTGCAGTAGCAGGGATCAAGCCGATACCGTTGCTGAATTCAGCGAGGTATTCATCTTGGAGCGCAAATTCGATGAAAGCGTTTGCACCTTCAGGGTTTTCGCTGTCAGCGGATACGCCGAATTACCAAGAAGCTGCACCGATGGTGGAACCGCAACCGAAGTCAGGAGCAGGCAAGAATAGCATGTCTTCGCCGTATGCTTCGAGAGCAGGCAAAGCAGCCCAGTTACCATTCCAACTCAAAGCATACTTGCCATCAATAAAGCCGGTGTCGCGGTCTGCACCATCTTGAGAAGTGCCGGGCGCAAGTTCACGATCGAAGAGGGATTGCCACCAGTCACCGAAGGCAACGCTGTCTTCGCCATTGAGAACGCCTTCAGCAGAGAGGTAGGTTTCGCGGTCAATCATGTCACCACAAGCTGATTGGAGGAGGGGGCTAAAGGCGTAAGGATACCATTCACCGGTCCATGCTGTACCCAAATCCAAAGCGTATTCATATTCACCGGTACCTTGAAGGGTAACGAGGGCAGCGTCAAATTCTTCCCAAGACCATGGTTCTTCAAGGGTAGGAATACGAATGCTGTTTGCTTCCAATACAGACTTACGAGCAAATACAGCAACAGCAGCATCCCAAAGACCAACAGAGTAAACTTCATCATTCCATACGCCAATTGCGCCGGGGAGGAAGTCATCTAGTGCGCCTTCAGAAAGAGCGAGGGGTTGCATGTATTCTGCCCAAGCCCAACCGGGCATAACAGGACCATCTACGTCAATGATGTCAGGCAATTCACCAGCTAAGGCAGCAGCAACGATCGATTCGTTGTAGCTGGCTTGGGGGAATTCTTCGAGGCTGACAACATAGTCAGATTGAGAAGCGTTGAAGTCTTCAATGATGCCCATCAAAATGGTGCGTTCAACTTCGTTGCCTGCACCATGATACCAAAGGCTGAGTTCTTCTTGTGCAGAAACTGCACCACCGAATACAGCAAGCATTGCTGTAACCAATACGACAATAAGGAGTTTCTTTGCGGTCATGATAGAATCCTTGAGTGGATGTTTTGAGTGAAAACGAAAAACAGTACACCGAGTAAATCTACTCAGTCCATCTCATTAACTGGCGATAGATACCAGATTGATGGCAATCCTTGGTGAGGAATTAACCTCTATTCGCGTCCTAAAGGTTCATTTGGAAACGATTCCACATTGCGCCTTAAAAAAAGCAAAACAGAAATTGCTTTGCCTTTGGTCAAAATTTCGCATAAGTTAGTGTGTTTGTCAATCGTTAAAATGAAATATATTTTATAAAACTCTAGGCGATCTTCTACATACAAGGACTGTAAGGCGATGGGGGATTTTGGTTATCATTGACCATGCAACCTCAGGTTGCATACATTTAACCTCATGGTATTTATGGAGATCTCTGTTATGTCTGTGATGACATTATTCGATTGGCAAGCCCGCGCCGCCAGCGCACAGCTACGCACACAAGCCTTCATTAACGGTCAATATGTTGATGCGCTTTCTGGCAAGACCTTCGCACGGGTTAGCCCACGCGATGGACAAGTCTTTGCCCATATTGCCGAATGTGACAAAGAGGATGTGGATTTAGCAGTAAAGGCGGCTCGCACCGCTTTTGAAGATGGACGCTGGGCAAATATGAAGCCGTCCGAGCGCAAGCGCATCATCGTTAAACTTGCTCAACTCATGCGCGATAACCTCGAAGAACTCGCCCTTTTAGAAACGCTCGATACAGGCAAGCCCATCAACGATTCTCTCAAGGTCGATATTCCGCTTGCCGCCACTTATCTACAATGGTATGGCGAAGCAACGGACAAACTCTATGGTGAGATTGCACCTGCCGCAAGCCAATACCTGACGCTTATCACCCGTGAACCGCTCGGTGTGGTTGGGGCGGTTGTTCCCTGGAATTACCCGATGATTATCAGCGCGTGGAAGATCGGTCCCGCGCTTGCCTCTGGTAACTCCGTCATTCTGAAACCTGCTGAACAATCCTCACTGGGCGCAATTCGTTTGGCAGAATTGGCAATTGAAGCGGGTATTCCTGATGGTGTGTTGAACGTTGTCCCCGGCTTTGGTCCCACAGCTGGGGCAGCTTTGGGTCGTCACATGGATGTGAACAAAATCAGCTTTACCGGCTCTACTGAAGTGGGCAAATACTTCTTGCGCTACGCTGGCGAAAGTAACCTGAAATCCGTTGGTTTGGAATGTGGTGGTAAAAGCCCACACATCGTCTTCGCGGATGCACCCGATTTAGACACGGTAGCTTCTGGCGTGGCGTGGGGGATTTTCTACAACCAAGGAGAAACCTGTAACGCTGGATCACGGTTGCTCGTGGAACGCAGCATCAAGGATGAATTGTTGGAGCGCATCAAGCGCGTGACGGAAACCATCAAACTAGGAGATCCGTTTGATCCAACCTCCCAAATTGGCGCAATTGTCACCGAAGAACAAATGAAGCGCGTCCTCAATTACATTGAAATAGGGCAAGCTGAAGGGGCTAACGTATGTCTAGGTGGAAAGCAGGCAATGCCTGAAACTGGTGGCTACTACGTTGAATCCACCATCTTAGAAAACGTTCAGAACAATATGCGCGTGGCACAAGAAGAAATCTTTGGTCCCGTGCTGGTGCTAACTGAATTTGACACCCCAGAAGAAGCAATTCGTATTGCCAACGACACCAGCTACGGCTTGGCAGCTGCTGTGTGGACGAGTGATCTTTCACGTGCGCATCGCACTGCTCGCGCCTTACAAGCTGGTTTCGTGTGGGTGAATTGTTTCGATGTCAGCGATCCTACCGCGCCATTTGGTGGGTTCAAGCAGTCTGGCAACGGTAGCCGTGACAAGTCGCTCCATGCCTTCGATCAATATACGCAACTCAAGACGACTTGGATTCAACTGTAAAATAATATCCGTACATGAGTGGAGAGGCGACAGCTATCGCCTCTCCACTGTGATGCTTACAAATCTATATCAGTTGTGTAAGCATGTGGTATTCCCTCTAATTCATCTACACAGTCGGGTTGAATCGAGAGTACACATTACAACAACAATGCTTGTTCAAAGGGATAGTGCGAAAGTAGCTCGTGACCCGTTTCAGTGATTAACACTTGGTCTTCTAGCTTGATGCCTTCTCCCCCTGT
This sequence comes from uncultured Chloroflexota bacterium, assembly GCA_903877335.1. Lineage (GTDB taxonomy): Bacteria > Chloroflexota > Anaerolineae > Aggregatilineales > Phototrophicaceae > CAIRDJ01. The sequence goes on from CAIRDJ010000277.1 coordinate 9,492, forward strand.
TGGACGACTGACATACGTTTCAACGCACATCACCATGCCGGGTTGTAGCACCCCGTCATATCCAAACGATTCCCATTGATCGGCGAAGTAGATGCCGGGGTATTCATCACACAACCCCACCCCATGATAGGTGACGGAGTAACGGCGGAACTCGTTGGCATCGTACTGGAGGGAATCGAGCGTCAGTTCTTTGAAGGTGCGTCCAGGCGTAAGTAACTCGCGGTTCTTTTGAATCTGCTCGTAGCCCATCGTGTAAAGCTCGCGCTGTTTAGGCGTGGGCGTAACATCCCCACAAATCCACGTGCGTGAAATATCCACACACATTCCATAGGGTCCGATTAAATCTGTGTCAAAGGCGACAATATCCCCAGCTTCTATCTTGCGACTGCTACATTCTTGGAACCATGGATTGGTGCGCGGACCCGATGCCATGATGCGCGTCTCGATCCATTCCCCACCGCGCGAGATGTTCTCGGCATGGAGATAACTCCATAGGCGTTGTTCACTGACACCCGGCACCATGTGCGCCTTCATGATGTCAATTGAGCGATCACAAGCAACGATGGCACAACGCATTGCTTTGATCTCCTCTTCACACTTGATGCTCCGCGCGATCTCCA
>CAIRDJ010000278.1 GCA_903877335.1 uncultured Chloroflexota bacterium
GATGGCAAGCTACTATCACGCGCCTCTGTCTAGCGCGTTGGAGAAGATGCTCCCCCCTGGCATCAGCGACGGGCGTGACTTGCGCCTGCGCCTGCTGGGCACCGCCCCCACCGATGCGGACGGACTGGCGGGGCGCATCCTTAGCCTGTTGCGCCAACGGGGGGTGTTGCGGGGGGATCAGATCACTCGCGCTTTGCACGGGATCAAGCGGGCGGACTGGAAGGCGGTGGTGGATGAGCTGGCACAGGCGGGCTACCTCACCGTCGAGCCGTTCATTCGCCCTCCCCGCACCAAAGCCAAGACCGTGCAAACCGTCCAGTTGGCAATCGCCCCCCACATGATCGAGGTGTTGGCACCCACGCTGGGCAAGCACAGTCGCCGTGCGGATGTCTTGGAGGGGTTGGCGGGGTTGGTCAACCGTGAGCCCATGCGCCAAACCGTCGTGAGTGTGTTCAACACCACCGATGCCACCCTCAAGAAGTTGATGGCGGAGGGGGACATTCGCCTGGAGGATGAGCGCGTGATTCTGGCGTTGGATGCCGAAGCGTTGCGCCAGCGGTTGATCGCGCTGCGCGACGGGCACGCCTCGCTGGCATGCCTGCGCTTTTTGGCACAACGCGGAGAGCCTGTTGAGGTGGAGGAGGCGTTAAGCGCGAGCGGATGCCCCGCCAGTGATTTCCAACGCTTAGAAGCGGATGGACTGATCTTATTGGGCGAGCGTCCCTTTTGGCGCGATGAGCTGGCGCACACGGACTACCCCGCCCCCGTCCTCACCGAGCAACAACACGCTGTGCTAGAACCCATCCTGCACCAAGTCAACCAGTATCAACATGAGACCTTCTTGTTGCATGGCGTGACAGGGAGCGGTAAGACGGAAATCTACTTGCACGCGATTATGCGCATCTTGCAACAAGGGCGCACCGCCTACTTGCTGGTGCCAGAAATCGCGCTCACCCCCCAAACGGCTCAACGAGTGGCAGGGCGTTTCCCGCGTAGGGTTGCCATCTTGCACAGTGGGATGAACGAAGCAGAACGCTATGACGTGTGGCGACGCGCCCAAGAGGGAAGCGTGCAGGTGATGGTGGGGGCAAGGAGCGCACTGTTTGCCCCGTTGCCTCACGTGGGCATCATCATTCTGGATGAGGCGCACGACCCCAGCTATAAGCAACACCCCAATGTTGACCTGCCACCCTTTCGCAGTGCGCCCCACTACGACACGCGCCTGCTTGCCCAAAAGATGGGAGAGTTTCATAACGCGGTGGTCATCTATGGAAGCGCAACCCCCGATATGGACACCGCCTACGCCGTCCACCGTCGGCAGATGGTTTACCTCAAACTGCCGGAGCGCATCATGGGGCATCGCGAGACCATCCTTGCCCAAGCACAACACAACAACGTGAATCCGCGCTACGTTGCTGGGGACGAGTCCACCAGCATGATGATTGATTTGCCCCCCGTGCAGATTGTGGACATGCGGGCGGAACTCAAAAGTGGCAACCGCAACATCTTCAGTCGCGCCCTGCACACCGCGCTCACCCAGACTTTGCAGCGTGGCGAACAGGCAATCTTGTTTTTGAATCGTCGCGGAAAGAACACCTTTGTGTTCTGTCGAGATTGTGGCTATGTGGCACAGTGTCCCAATTGCACCAGCGCCCTCACCTACCATGAGGAACAACTCTTGCGTTGCCACCAATGCGGTTACGCCGGCATCCCCCCCATTCAGTGCCCAACTTGCCACTCCACGCGCATCAAATACTTTGGCGCGGGCACGCAAGAAGTCATGGACAGCATGCGCGTGAACTTTCCGTCCGCGCGCGTGGTGCGCTGGGATGCGGACACCGCCAGCAACGTCACCGAACACAAGCGATTGTTAGCACGCTTTCAAGAGCAACAGGCGGATGTCTTGGTGGGCACACAGATGATCGCCAAAGGGCTAGACTTGCCGATGGTGACGCTGGTCGGGGTGATTAGCGCGGACACTGCCCTGAACCTGCCGGACTTTCGCGCAGGGGAGCGCACCTTCCAACTACTCACGCAGGTGGCGGGGCGAGCTGGGCGCGGGATATTGGGCGGGCAGGTGATTTTACAGACCTATCAACCGGAACACTACGCCATTCAAACCGCAAGCAAGCACGACTACCGCGCCTTCTATGAGCGCGAGATCGCGTATCGTCGCCAATTGGGCTATCCCCCGTTTCGGCGCATGGTCAGGATACTGTTCCGCTATGCGTCAGAAGCGCAGGCACAAGACCACGCCACCCAAACCGCCCAACGCCTTACGCAACTCATCCCCCAACATGACCCCAACGCCGAGATCATTGGACCCGCGCCGTGCTTCTATACGCGCATCGCCGGCATGTATCGCTGGCATCTCATCGTGCGTGGCGAATCTCCGTTGGCGGTGGTGCGGGCGGTGGCGTTGGAAACGGATTGGTACATTGACGTTGATCCGATTGATCTATTATGAGAGACTTTGCTTACGCCATAATCCCAAAAAGGTGACAACACATGGAACTGACAAGCGGACTCAATCTTCAACAGGCAAAAGCCGTCACAGCGTCGGATGGTGCTACTCTGGTTTTAGCCGGCCCCGGTAGCGGTAAAACGCGCGTCCTCACCCACCGCATCGCGCATCTCATTGGCGAGGGCAACGTGCAACCGTATGAGATCATCTCCGTCACCTTCACCAACAAAGCCGCCCAAGAGATGAAGCACCGTGTTGAGCAACTCATCGGGCGCATCAGCGGAAGCCTGCGCATTGGGACGTTCCATGCCTTGTGCGCGCGCATCCTACGCCAAGAAGCCAACGCGCTTGAATACCACAACCGTAACTTTGTGGTGTATGACACCGACGATCAATTGAACGCGCTAAAGCGTGCCGTCGAAGAAGTGGGCATCGATCTTAAGCGGCTCAAGCTCACCCCGTACAACGTCTTGAACGCCATCAGCGATGCCAAGAACGAACTCATCACCCCGCGCGATTATCCGCGTGCCGAGTACCGTGATGAGGCGTTGGCACGTTTCTATGAGCGGTATCAGTCCATCTTGCAATCCAGCAACGCGATGGACTTTGACGACCTCATCATGTCCACCGTGATGCTCATGCGCCAAAATCCCGCCCTAGCCGAACGCTACCAACGTTACTTTCGGCATGTGCTGGTGGATGAATTTCAAGATACCAACATGGCGCAGTATGAACTCATCCGACTTTGGGGCAAGCACAGTCAAAATGTGTTTGTCGTGGGGGATGAAGATCAGGCAATTTATGCTTTTCGTGGGGCAGACTATCGCAACGTCGCTCGCTTCCGCCGTGACTATCCCCAAGCCACGGTGATTCTGCTGGAACAAAATTACCGCTCCACCCAGAATATTCTGGATGCTGCCCGCGCTGTGATTGACCGCAACCCCGACCGCACCCCCAAAGCGTTGTTCACCGATCGGGGAGGGGGTGCAAAAATTAGCATGTATGAGGCATTCGATGAAAACGAGGAGGCGGAATACATTGTCAAAGAAGTGGAGCGGTTGCGCCATGCGGGCATGAGTTTGAACAACATGGCGATTATGTACCGCACCAACGTACAATCGCGCGTGATTGAAATGGTCTGTTCCCAATTCCGCATTCCGTATCGCATTGTGGGCGGGGTGGGGTTTTATCAACGGCGCGAGGTCAAGGACATGGTGGCGTACCTGCGCTTGATTGATTCCGACGTGGACAGCGTGAGCTTTGATCGGGTGATTAATACGCCCAAGCGGGGCATCGGCGGAAAGACCGTCGCCACGTTCCAAGCGTGGGCAGACCAAGAAGGCATTAGCTATGGGGAAGGGTTGACGCGCTTATTGAACGGCGAAAGCGTGGGCTTGAGCAAAAGCATCACCGAGAAGTTAGCCTCCTTTGGGGAGATGTTGGCGGAATGGCGTGGCATGGCACAAGAGAAACGCTATGCCGAATTACTGGATGATATTTTGGAGCGCACACGCTACGATGATTATCTCATCCAAGAGAGCAAGAATGAGGAGCAGGTTGCCGAACGCCGAGAGAACGTGGCGGAGTTGCGCCAACTTTTGGCACAAGCCGAGTTTGACACCTTGAGCGACTTTCTAACCGATGCCTCGCTCTCTTCTGAACGGGCGACCAATCACCCCGACGATGAGCGGATCACGCTTTTGACACTGCATGCCAGCAAGGGCTTGGAATACGCGGTGGTCTTTCTAACAGGATTGGAAGATCGCTTGTTGCCCCATTCACGCGCCCTAGACGATCCCGATGAGATGGCAGAAGAGCGTCGCCTGATGTATGTGGGGATCACCCGCGCCAAAGATCGCCTATACCTCACTCGCGCCTTCCGCAGACGGATGGGCACGTACTTTGAGCCGTGTGAACCCTCACGGTTTTTGTACGATATTCCCACCCACCTCATTCAGGGGTCAAGCGTCGCCACCGAAGCCACGCGCCAGCAAACGCTTTACAACCGACAAGGAAGCGGTTGGAATCCGACTGCCAGCTTTGATAAGGTCATTCCATTTCCAAGTGCAGA
>CAIRDJ010000279.1 GCA_903877335.1 uncultured Chloroflexota bacterium
CAAGCAGTTTGAAAAACGCATACTCTCGCGCCCTGAGGTTGGTTTTCACCTGTTCACCAGCTCTGAAGATTTAGCTAATCAAGTGTTAGACGAGATTAAGACAAAATATGCTTCTGGTATTGGTCGGCTTATAGCAACCATCCTGCTTTCCAGTGTCCTATTGCTGGGTATTGGTATCGGCACATTTTTACTGCGGGGTGGCAAATTCCCTTTCATATACCACCCTGAGCCCACAATGGTTGCGGAGATTGCTTCCGCCACGCCCACATGGGTGGCAACGGCTACTTCATCCGCCGAATACGCCATCCTGCCGAGCGCAACGCCGAGTTCGCAAAACCAACTGGAGATTATCGCCACCAAACTCCCGCTGGTCACGACCCTGCCAGAGGCAACTGCCACCGATCGAGGAACAAATCAGAACGAGCTAGTCATAGTTGACGTTGACCAACCGACCAAGTTTGTTACGGTACGTGCCACCGCATTTGAAGCACAAGCGTTGTCCATCACCGTAACAATGACCACACGAATGGCAAGCGCAACGCCGTTTGTACGAACCCCTACCCGGACGCCCACACTTACGCCAACTCTTACGGCAACCGTTCCGACCGCGACCAAAACACCGACGAAACTCCCCTCTCCAACTTTTACAATGACCGCACTAGTGGCAAGCGCAACTCCTTTCGTTCCAACTCCTACCAAGATGCCCACGCTAACGCCAACTCTTACGGCTACGGTTCCGACCGTGTCCCCAACACCAACGATTCAGCCCTCTCCTGTTTTCACAACGGAGGCAACTGCTACAGTACAACCATCAGCGAGCACCGATATCACGCAACTTGAACCGTGTACTCGCCCACAAGGATGGGCAGACTACACCATTCAACGTGGAAATACGCTATTTTCGATTGCGCGTGCGGTTAGGAGCACAGTGCGAATCTTGGCAGATGTTAACTGTTTGGTAGACGCAGATGCCATCACTACAGGTCAGGTGATCTATATCCCGTTTTTACCCAGTCAACCTATTCAAACCACCACCCCTTCGGCAAGCTCGCCCTCTAATTTCGGTGTCTTTGCTGTCTCGAATGGCTCTTGCCCTTCAGAAAATGTGTCCATCACATCACCAAAAAGTGGTACGACCTTGAGTGGAACATTTTCCGTCTATGGAACAGCACGTCAAAATGGTGAGCCGTTCCAATATTATCGATTGGAAATTCGTCCTGCCTTCAGCCAAGTCTATAATTACTTGGATAGCAAAACGGTAGAGGTGGTGAATGGCGTATTGGGTAACATCAACGCCAATCTCTTCGACAATGGAGTGCACTATTTACGTCTAACTGTCGTCAACAATACTGGCAACTATCCCGATGAATGTATCATCCCAATTGTGTTCAGCGGCAACTAGGGCGCGGTTGACATGCTGACAAGGTCATTTGCGTAACTGCTTATGAAACTTTTTTGCGCGTGCCATAACGGATTGACGCGAATCCCCTGATAGGCGTTCTAGGTGTGGCAAAAGCCACGCCCGCAACGTCTGGTCGGATTTTGCCCACTCGGTTAGGGTTGCCATCGTGTTGTTAAGGACGATCCAATCATGCCCATTTTCCAAATTAGATTGCATCACCTTGAGTGCACCTTGTTTTTGTGCGGGGGTCATGTCTGGCTCTAGCATGCCGAACAGCAAGGCAAGAGTCCATTGAGTGGAAGCCTGATTGATCTGGGAAATCTCTGCGATTAAGCGATCCAGATAGGGAATCATCCAATCCTGATGGGCAATGCACACCCGTTTCATGGCACTGGACACGCGCAAGCGCACAATCTAATCATCACTAAAATAGCACTGATACAGTTCCTCAAGTAAGGCGGGTTGGGCAAGCACCGCTTCCACAACTTCTAAGGTGCGCCCCAATGAATTGGGATGTCCCCCCGTCAACATATCTTCAAAGCGTTCCATCATCATTCCCTGCTACTGCGATTTCATCTAAGAATTGGTTTGATCCTATTTTACAATCACGCATATTTTATTTATCTACATGATTATATGAATGCGACACGGTGAAATGTTACAAAACAATCGCTTTAAGATGGATGCTTTTGCACTATATTTGTTGCTTCAAGGATTGCTCTGGTTTTTGGGGTCGCTCACAGTCGGCTTGAGCCAACTCTACCGCATCCGTGAAGTGGGGTTATCTCCTCTGGAATTGGTCTTGGTGGGGACTGCCTTAGAAGTTTCGATCTTGTTATTTGAAGTGCCCACAGGGGTTTTAGCCGATGTCTATAGCCGACGCTTGAGCGTGATTATTGGGCATGTTGTGGTTGGGCTAGGGATGCTCTTGATGGGGTTAGTGCCAACTTTTTGGACAATGCTTCTAAGTAGCGCATTGTGGGGCTTGGGGTATACCTTTCAAAGTGGGGCAGAAAGCGCGTGGCTTGTGGACGAAGTGGGGCAAGAACGTGCCGAACGCGCATTTTTACGCTCGCGCCAAGTGGGAGTAATCTTTGGGCTGGTTGGCATGGCACTCACGGCTTACCTTGCCAATATCGCCTTAGCACTCCCTATCATTATCGGCGCAGTAGGCTATTTCATCCTCGCTATCCTACTCATCGTGGTGATGCCCGAAAAGGGTTTCACCCCACGCCCATCAGAAGAACGCGCGACATGGCAAGCCCACTTTGACACGCTCAAAGAAGGGTTACGTGCTGTGCGCCAACGCCCTCCCCTGCGCTCACTGTTGGTGATCGGCTTGATTTGGGGGGCATCTTCTGAGGGGTTTGATCGTCTGTGGGATAAATACCTGTTGACCGTCTTCAACCTACCGACTGTTGGCATTGGTGATCCTGCCATTTTCTGGTTCACGGCGATTGATGTCACGCTGATGTTGAGTATGCTTGCCCTCACCGAAGTGGCACAAAAAGCAATGAACCGAGCCAGCGATCGGCGCGTCATTTGGATTCTGTTCATCGTGACCAGCACACTGGCAATTGGGTTGATCCTGTTCGGATTTGCGCCCACGCTGTGGGTGGCACTGGTTGCACTGTTCATCATCCGCCTATCACGAGAGATAGCAAATCCCATCTTCAATGCGTGGGCAAACCGTAACATTGATAGCCACGTCCGTGCCACCGTCCTATCCATCTATGGGCAGGCGGACGCAATCGGCGAGATGGGCTTTGGTCCAGGAGTGGGATGGGTGGGGAATCGCTCCATTCGTTATGCGATGTGGGCTTCGGCAGGGTTGATCTTGCCCACCCTCCCGTTATATGTACAAGCGACGCGCTATCACGATGCGGTCAACGACGAAGCAACTACCCCTTCATCATGAAGGGGTAGCCCAATGGAATTAGTCCCAGTTCAGAATGACCTTGCCACTTTCTCCGCTGCGCATAGCGGCAAAACCCTGCTCATACTCTTCAGCGTTGAGTTGATGGGTGATGAGCGGGGTGAGGTCTAGCCCTTGCTCAATCATCGCCAACATCTTATACCACGTGTCAAACATCTC
>CAIRDJ010000280.1 GCA_903877335.1 uncultured Chloroflexota bacterium
GAACTTCACCACCTGGTGGCAGCGGTCGCTAACGGATATTCGTTCCCCACCAACTTAGATTCCGATCCGCCCATTGGTGGCAATGCCCCCCAAACGGAACAACAATTGTTGCAGGTTGCCCTACAAGAAAAGTGGACTCTCGAGCAACTCACCCTTGCTCTGACTGCCTATAGCAATCGTCGTCAAGCCTAGTCAACATATGTCTATCCAGCAGGAAATTCTCTTGCTGGATAGCGTTGGTTTTGATAAGAGTAGGGTTGTATAAGTGTGCAGAGGTAACGGGTACTTGCTGCACAAGTCGATTTGTCGCAACTTGAGAAATTACAAAATTCAGAGGAGTACCGTCCCTTAGCCAACTTGCGTTAGGTTGTTTATTTTTAGGGGATTTATACCATGCACATCCTAAAACTTTCGCAGGTCTCGCTTAGTTTTCCAAACCGCGCCTTGTTGCGTGCCGTCAATTTGGATATTGATAGTCGCGCACGCATGGGGTTAGTGGGGGCGAACGGATGCGGAAAGTCCACCCTGATGAAAGTCATTGCCGAGCAGATCAAGGCAGATAGCGGAGTCATCCAACGAGTGGGGCAGATTTCGGTGGGCTATCTTCCACAGGATATAGAGCTACAGGCAGACCAAACTTTGTTAGAAGCCACTTCTGTTTTCCCACCCAAGTTAGCCGAAGTCGTCCGAACATTGACTCACCTTGAGGAGCAAATGGCGGACCCATCGGTGTATGAGCATGAGCGCAAGCTGGCGCGAGTCATGGAACGCCACGAAGAGACGATTGCCGAATATGAACGACTAGGCATTGCGGGGTTTGAATCGCGCGTGCGCCGTGTTCTCAATCAGTTGGGCTTCACAGAAGCGCACTTCACGCTTGCCACCCACGCCCTCAGCGGTGGGCAACGCAAGTTGATTGCGTTGGCGCGGTTGCTCTTGGAATCGCCCGATGTGTTGTTGTTGGATGAGCCGGACAATCACCTTGATATGGTGGCGAAGCATGAGTTGGAGCAGTTGCTCAATGGTTATCTGGGGGCGGTGGTCATCATCAGTCATGATCGCTATTTGCTGGATGAAACCGTCAAACAAATCATCGAGCTGGAGAACGGGCAACTCACGGTATACAGCGGCAACTATAGCCAATATGCCATCCAAAAGGAACTCAACCAAGTCCGCCAACAGCAGGCATTCATCACCCAGCAAAAGCAGATCGCCAAAATTGAAGAAGCTATCAAACGCTTTGAACTGTGGGCAAAAGAGACCGAAGACCCACGCCACATCCGCCAAGCGCGCAGTCGCCGTAAGATGCTGGAGCGCATGGAAGCGGAGGGCGAGATCATCGAGCAAGTTCGCCAGCGTCGGTTGATGTTGCTCAAGCTAGAGGGGCAACGCGGGAGCGAGATCGCGCTTCGCTTGCGTGATGTGGCGGTTGCTTTCGATGATAACCCGCTCATGTTAGACATTCACCTAGAAATTCGTCACGGGGAGCGCGTGGGCTTAATCGGCAAGAACGGGGCGGGCAAGTCCGTCTTGTTTCAACTGGTGTTGGGGCAACTTGCGCCCACGCTGGGTAGCGTGCAGGTGGGCAACAGCACCCGACTGGGCTACTATGCCCAAGAGCATCAAACGTTAGAGCCGTTCCTACACCAATCCCCTATTGACTTCATCCAGAAACATCACGCCATGAAGGAGGGAGAGGTCGTCTCGCAATTGCTTAAGTTCGCCTTCAGTTACGAGCAAACTCGCCAAGCGATTGGCACGCTCAGCGGGGGCGAACGTAGCCGACTGCAGATGTTGCACATCATGCTTCAACGCCCCAACCTGTTGATCCTTGATGAGCCAACCAATAACATGGATATTCAATCGGTGGAGGTCATGGAAGAAGCGATTGAAGATTTTGATGGGGCAGTGTTTGTCATTTCACATGACCGCTACTTTTTGGATCGGGTAGTCGAGCGTTTATATGAGCTACGCGATGGAAGTATTCACAGTTACATCGGGGGCTATAGCGACTACGTTGACCTCCAAAAAACAACCTCCGCTAAAAAGCCATCCAAGACGTTCCCATGATTTAATCTTTGCTTTACACCATTCCGATAGAACACCTATAGAATGATGACATGCACGCATCGCGCGTGTTTGACGAAAAAAGGAGTCATCATGCCCACCGTCACAAAAATCACCCCCTGTTTATGGTTTCACTACAATTGCGAGGAGGCAATACACTATTATGTATCGGTCTTTAACGGTGCGCCTTACAGCGAAAATAACTCTCAAGTTACATCCATTCAGCGATATGCAAGTGGAATGAATACGCCGTCTAATGCCCAAATGGTGGGGAAAGTGATTGCGGGTGATTTTCTCTTAGCAGGGCAAAAGTTCATGGGGTTTGATGGGGGAAATGTGTTCACGTTTAACGAGAGTATTTCGATGTTCATTGGTTGCGAAGATCAAGCGGAAGTGGACTACTTCTGGGAGAAGCTCTCCGCTGTGCCTTCATCAGAACAGTGTGGATGGTGCAAGGATCAGTTTGGGTTGTCGTGGCAGATCATTCCAAAACAACTTGGGGAATTGATGAGAAACCCCGATCAAGAAAAGTCCTCGCGCGTGGTGAATGCCATGCTACAGATGAAGAAGATCATCGTGGCAGACTTGGAACGCGCTACTCAAGATTAGCAAGACATTACAAAAATCACCTTTTTATCCTGTGTACTTAATGACAATTAATTTTGTAACGCGCTGTTATAATGAGTAGAGGTGGCGTGGATTCAGACGGCACCCTCGAGGTTCTTTACCACTATTCACGAGGACAGCATCATGGAGCGTTTCAAAGTCATACAAGTTGGGTACGACCTCACCTCTAAACTATCCGCTTATCGTGCTATCGAAGAGCTAGAACGTGAAGGTTGGGTACGAGTGCCTGATTGCGGAAGCTATAGCAACCGACTTTATGCAAAAAGCGCAGAGACCTTCATCATCTTAATCCATCACGAACAAGATGAGGAGATGCCAGAGTTCTGCCTGGCTACGGAGTAGCGCGTGTTTCCCCCGAGTCAGAATCGTGCAACAACGACTTTAGGATATCAGAGCGCGTAATTATTCCAATGACTGTTTCCCCGCGGATGACGGGCAGGCAACCAATGCGATAATGAAGCATGAGTTTGCCTGCTTCCCAAACGGATGTGTTCGGTTCAACAACAATCGGCGCAAGCGTCATAGCGGAGCGCACAGTACGTTCTAATGCGGTCAACTGGGCAGGTTGCTGATCGAGCACGGCGATATTAAGCGCGTGGCGAATGTCGCGCTCGCTGAGGACACCAATTAAACTCACATCTCGATTGATGACAGGCAGGTGATGAAACTGCCCATCGTGCATCATCTTAAGTGCTTCGCCCAAAGTAGTATCGACATTAACGGTAACAGGGTATCGTGTCATCACTTGTTGAACGAGCATAGAACTTGGCTTTCAATTGCGGTAGACAATGGCATCATCTTACACACACTTTGTTGGTTGGCGGTCTAGTTGTTAGCATGACAAACGTCATAACCTCGCAACTGTCGGTAGGCGCAACAGCAACTCCGTGCCATTTCCAATTGCAGACCGTATCACCAACTTCCCCCCATATGCCAATGCCCGCCTTTCCATATTGGTTAGCCCCAACCCACCCTGTTGGCGTGCTTGTTCGCTATCAAAACCAATCCCGTTATCTATTAAACGAAACTCAATCCAACTTGTGCGCTGTTCAACCGTGATGTGCAGTTGCGTTGCTTGTGAGTGACGCGCAACATTGCTGACTGCCTCGTGCAAAATGTGGCGCACCCCTTCTGCCACAGCGGGGGTGAACGGCGCCCGAATGGCAGGGCAAGCCAGCGTAACCTCGAGGCGATCCACCAAGTGAAAGCGTTGGATTATCTCCTCTAGCATGCCATTGAGCGAGTAACTACTGTAGTCCTGTAGGAGGATGTTCATGATGAAATGGCGGATTTGTTCAATGGCATCATTCAAGCCGTTCACCACCGTATCTAATTCGCTTGGATGGACGCTTTCCAGTTGACGCATCAAGTCAACATGCATTCCTAGCGCGTACAATGACTGAATCACCCCGTCGTGTAATTCCATGCGAATCCGCTCGCGGTCTTCGAGGAGGGCAAGTTTGTTTCGCTGTTGGTTGACCTCCACCCCGCTGATTGCCAAGGCAGCATAGCCTGCCAAAATCTCAATAATCCACTCGTCCTCTTGGCTGAAGGGTTGCCCATCCTCGCGGTCACACAAGTAGAACGTACCAAACAATTGCCCACCCACTACGATCGGCACACCTAACAACGATTGCATTGCAGGATGATGGGAAGGGAAACCGCTCGAACGCGGATCGAGCGCCATGTTATCCAGGCGGATGGTTTGCCGCTCGGACATAATCGCACCCAACAACCCTTTACCCACCGGCAAATGTCCAATGGCTTTAATCTGCTCAGTAGATATCCCAGCGACCTTGAACATGCACAAACCACCTTTGTTGTCCGGCATCCCCAGAGCAGCAAAACGCGCGCCTGACAACTCACGGGCAACATTAACAATGTGTTGCAATGCCTCTTCTAGTTGCGGAGCTTCTGCAGCGCGAATGACCGCGACAGTAATTCGATTGAGTTTGCTGATAATCGTGTTCATTGGTTTGAGATAAATGTCATCCCTCAAGAGTGAAATTGTTCATATCGTTCACTATACAAC
>CAIRDJ010000281.1 GCA_903877335.1 uncultured Chloroflexota bacterium
CCTGCCCCAACGTCACCATCACCTTCTCCCAAAACCCAGAAAGCGCAACTGAAATCTTGAACTTGTACCTCCAATTGTGGGAAGCACAAAGTCCAGATGTTGATGTTTTCCAAGTGGACGTCATTTGGCCCGCCATCATTGCGCCCCATGTTGTCGACATGAATGAATACGTTGATGAAGAAACCATCAGTGGCATCTTCGCTGACATGATCGCAGGTCAAACTGTAGAGGGTCGCTTGGTTGCTATTCCTTGGTTCTCTGATGCAGCTGGTTTGTACTACCGCACCGACTTGCTCGAAAAATATGGCGTAGAAGTTCCAACCACTTGGGCAGAACTTGAAGAAGCCGCAGCGATCATCCAAGAAGGTGAAGTTGCAGAAGGCAACGCTGAATTCGCAGGGTATGTATGGCAAGGGAACGACTACGAAGGGTTGACCTGTGATGCTCACGAATGGGTAGTTTCTACCACCGGCGATTCTTTCATCACCGCTGACGGCGCAGTCAACGTCACTGATCCAGCTTTTGCTGCGTTGCTTGAAAGCGCAGTAAGTTGGGTGGGTGGCATTAGCCCAGAAGGTGTTACCACCTACCAAGAAGAAGAAAGCCGCAACGCTTTCCAAAGTGGCAACGCTGCTTTCATGCGTAACTGGCCCTACGCCTTCCCGCTCGGCAACAGCGCAGACAGTGCAGTTGCTGGTCAGTTCGGTTGGGTTCCCCTCCCCACTGGCGGCGTTCGCTCTGGCGCGTGCTTGGGCGGTTGGCAAGTTGCTGTAAGTGCTTATAGCGACAACGTAGAAGCCTCTGTAGAATTCGCTAAGTTCATGACCAGCTTTGAAGTTCAACGCCTCCGCGCTTTGGTTCAAGGTTTGTTGCCCAGTCGTCCTGCTGTATACGAAGACCCAGAAGTTGCTGCTAACGCTTTGTTCGCTGCTGCAGGTCCCATCCTCGGCACGGCATACCCACGTCCTTCTGTTATCACCGGCGATCGCTATGGTGAAGCCAGCGCGATCTTCTCTGGCGGAATCCACAAGATTCTCACTGGCGAAATTGGTGTAGCAGATGGCTTGGCAGAACTTGAAGCAGCTCTCACTGACTTCATGGCAGCGGGTGAATAAGTATCCCTGACTGATCCATCTTCTTCGCTGAAGGTGTGTTAAGCGTTACAAGGGGAGTATTTGAAGATACTCCCCTTTTTGTTATAGAAAGTAGGAGGTCTTATGGCTGAAAATATGTCACTACATCAAGTAACATCCCAACAAAAAACAATTGCCACCGTTATTTCGCTTTTGTTCACGGTATTTGGGATAGGAATTGTTGTCCTCTTCATTTGGAGTGTGCTTAATGATCCAGATATATCACAAGCCGTTTCCACCAATCGGCTCATCCTCAATTTCTTAGACAATTATGGGATCATCATTCCCCTAACCGTTTTTGGCTTAGGCATCACTTTCTTGAATTACTCCCGAAGATTATTGGCCGGTGACTTCATCACTTCAGGTTGGGCACAATCGACCCTTTTTTGGGTCATGGTCTTTTCAATTCTAGGCATCGCCGTTCATGCTTTTCAAGTGGGCACTGCCAATATTGGGGTGGAGCCACAAGATCGAATACCTTTCAACACGAATTTAGTTTTAGGCTTAGCACTTTTAGCAACCGTTGGTGGTGGCGTTTGGCGTTGGCTTGACCAAAACCGCAAACTTGTTTTCACCGTTGGGGAAGACACCGTTGTCACCCGTCAAAACCTTGTTGCGTGGAACTTGCTGATCCCTACGGTGGTGGTCATGGTTTTGGTGGCGGCACGCCCCCTGGAGCGTACCTTTGTGGGTAGCTTGACCGATCGCACTTTCGCGGGGGCAGTCACCAAAGAGGTTAACTTTGTTGGGCTACAAAACTATACGCGCTTATTAGGGTTTCGCATTGATACCATTGATTGCGTGCGCAATCCAGACAACAGTTGTTCTACTCAAATTATTGAAAATACGATCGAAGAAAATAGTGAAATCGCGGTTGACCTGAACAGCATCCCGCAACTGGAACCCGCTGCTTTAGATGTAGGAATAGACTTCTTCACCCCTTCCACCCTTAATCGCCTCATCACTGAGAATGAGAGTTTCAAAAATGGCTTGGCAACCGCCGTGAAAGCCATCCTAGAAGAGGGTGGCACAACCGCTAACGAAGTGCAGGTTGTGGAGGCGGTAAGTGGCAATGTCCTTTCTGTGAGGGTAGATGGCACTCCGCAAGAGATTGCCATGACCAAACGCATCACCGAACTTGAAGGGGTAGACCTTTCTGGCGTAGACCTGAATTATCCAACCGATGTGACCTTGGAAGGGTTAAACACCTATCGTATTCGTAGTCGTATTATTCGTGGTGCGCTGGATACGTTGGTGCTGGAACAATACAATCCCGATCAGGATGCCACGATTGATGATGTTAAAGTGAGTGGGTTTAGTAGCTTTGAATCCTTTGGCATCACCATCACCCGAATTGAAACCACCGAAGAACCCGTGTACGAGAATGTGCGCGACAAAGTTGGAGAGGCATACCGCAACTATGCGCAAGTATCCACTTTCGACTTCTTCGGAACGCGTTATGTTTTGAGCGCACGCGACGCAGAATTTTATGTCGCGGTTGGCAATACGCTCTTCTTCGCTGTTGTCACCGTCACCGCCGAGTTGATTTTGGGGATGATTATCGCCCTCACCGTGAACTCAAAGTTTCCGGGACGTGGTTTGGTACGCGCTGCCATGCTCATCCCCTGGGCGATCCCAACCGTGGTATCTGCGAAGCTATGGTCATACATGCTGTTGGACAGTCGGATTGGCGTGATGAATGATATGCTCATCCGCTTGGGTGTCATCGAAAAATCGCTATCTTGGTTGGCATCGGTTGACACGCGCATCTGGTCATTGATCTTCGTGGATGTTTGGAAGACCACCCCGTTCATGGCATTGTTGATTCTTGCCGGCTTACAAACCATTCCCAGTGATATATACGAAGCGGCAGATGTGGACGGGGCGGGGGTGATCCGCCAGTTCTTTAGAATCACGTTGCCTTTGCTCCGCCCCACCATTGCGGTGGCATTGGTCTTCCGCACCTTAGATGCGATTCGCGCCTTTGATGTGTTCGATGTTTTGGTTGGCAAACAGCTACAATCCATGGCGACTTACAATCAATTTGTGCTGGTCGAAACACAAGAGTTTGGTTATGCCTCTGCCATCGGTGTGACCATGTTCCTCATCATTTTAGTTTTCACGATCATTTATGTGCGTGCGCTCGGAGTGGATGTAGAATAATGTATCAGAATCCAGTTATCAAAAGTATCCGCCAAATCCTCTTTTGGCTTTTGATTATCCTCATTTTGATCTTCACGCTCTTTCCTTTCTATTGGGCGGTAGTTGGCTCTTTCAAAAGTGAAGCAGAGATTAAAACCCCACCTGCTAGTTACATCCCGAATGAGATTGTGTTCAATAACTACTGGGGCGAGTTTCTTGATCCTGTGGTGAACATCATCACAGAACGTGGCGCACTCCGCAATGAAAGTTTCTTGCGCGGGTTGTTTAATAGCGCGATGATCTCTAGCATTACGGTGCTGATCTCACTCGTGGTTGGCTCTTTTGCGGCTTATGCTATTGGGCGGTTACATTTTAGAGGGCGCACCATCATGTTGTATTTGATCCTCTCCATGACCATGTTTCCGCTCATCTCGATCTTGTCGGGGTTGTTCACCATCATGACCGACTTGGGCTTGTTCGGTTCGCTGTCCGCCCTCATCATCACCTATCCCATCTTCACCCTGCCGTTCACCGTGTGGGTCTTGGTCAGCTTTTTCAAGGGGCTACCGGGTGAGTTGGAGCAGGCGGCATTGGTCGATGGGGCAACGCCTTTGCAAACGTTCTACATGATCTTATTGCCCTTGACTGCTCCAGCGTTGGTGACAACCGGTCTGTTGGCATTCATCGGCGCATGGAATGAATACTTGTTGGCGGTGACGTTCACGGTTATCAACAGCAACGCCTACACGGTTCCTGTTGCCATCGCACGCTTTACGGGTTCAATCCCCCGTGAAGAGCCGATTGCCGAGCCGTTAGCTGCCACCGTGATTGTGACCTTGCCGTTGGTGTTGCTGGTTTTAATCTTTCAACGTCGCATCATTCAAGGGTTGACCGCCGGCGCGGTTAAGGGCTAAATGCCACAATAGCAGGGTGGCTTGATGATCTTCATGGTGGAAGGCGAAGTCCGATCATTCGTTCCTATCCAGACTTTTCGGGCGGAGTGGGGCTTGCCTTCCACCTTCAGCACCCTCCGCGAGTTAGCGCAAGCGAGCAACGAGGTAACGATCTAAGCCAGCGTAGTCCTGCCGAATCTCGGCGGACTGTAGCGGAAGGGTGCGGTGTGCCAGTTCTAGCACCGCCTCCCCTTGATCCGCGCCAAACTCCACCAGCACCCATGCCCCC
>CAIRDJ010000282.1 GCA_903877335.1 uncultured Chloroflexota bacterium
CTTGCCCCCCAAGCCAATGTGTTGTGCCTTGCCACTTTCAGACTGTCCCACGCCCACCGCTTGCCCATACACATGCACCTCGCGGATCATCGCCGCCCCGCTCAATTCCTCCGTGAGGGGGGGCAGGCTAGGATTGGGCAGGGACAAGCGCAAGAACGCGGCAATGTTGCGTTCGGCAGTGAGGTATTGCAGGAAAACTTCGTCCCCGATGTTCACGCTGTACCACACCTCATCCAGCGTCAACTCCGCTAACGTGATGGCACGCTCGCGGATTTCACGCGCACGAATATCTTTGCTGTGCTTGCCTTGCTGGGCGAGCGCATCGTCCGCAATCTGTCGAAAGTTGGTGAACATGTTGCCCACCACAATATCGGTGGAGGGAATATCGCGGATGATGCGCGTTAGGCGACAATATTCAGGCGTGCGTTCCAACGCGCCCACCAACACCTCAAGCAGTTCGTCGTGGGTGTAGGGCTTCCATTCCCCTGCTTGATAGTGACGCATCAACTCTGCGCTTTCGATCAAGCTACACGGGTAAATCTTGAGTTCATCGGGACAGAAGTCCCCATCGGTGAACATCCGCTGATAATCGGCAAGGTCTTGCTGGGGATCAGACCCGTACAAATTGGGCATCCAATGCGCGTGAATCTTGAAGCCTGCTTGGCGCAACAGTTGGACGGCGTGGCGTGTGGCACGCACATCATGCCCGCGCTTGTTCGCCCGTAGCACAGCATCGTTCAAACTTTGAAAGCCGATCTGCACCTTCGTGCATCCTAGCCTACGCACGCGCAACACCTCTTCCGCGCTGATGTGATCGGGGCGGGTTTCTATCACCAACCCAACCGAGCGACACACCGCCGATTCATTCTCGCGGTGGGCGGTTTCTAATTCTTCCCAAGTGGCAAATTCATCAATCGGGCTACGGTTGGGGTGGAGCGTTGCCTCACGTGAGCGACGCATTTCGTCGGCGTAAAGCTCTTGTACCACTTGATTATAGCTACGCTGTAAATCCATCCCCAGCAATTTCACTTGGGCGGTGTTGGTGTCGGGGTGCAATTGGGAATGTTGACGGATGGCTTCGAGCACGGTTTCGCGCTCATCACGCCCGTCGCCAAAATCATGGAGCGCGTCAAAGATGCGCTTGATGAACCAGATTTGATAGGTTTCGGGGTAGAAGGACCATGTTCCGCCCAAGATGATGATCTCGATTTTGTCGGTGGGATGACCAATGTTGCGATACGCCAGCAAGCGATTATAGGTTTGCAAGTAAGGATCGAAGCTGTTCTTCTCCGCGCGTTGTGCGCCCGGCTCGTCCGACAGGTAGCTCTTGGGCATGCGCACATCATTGGGGCAAAAGATGCACGTGCCAGGGCAAGGGAAGGGCTTGGTCAAAACGGTGACGGGGGTCACGCCACTTTGGCTACGGATGGGCTTACGACTGATGCGCGTGGCAATTTGTGGGTTGTATGGGGGGAGCTTGCCCTGCTCTGCCAGCTGTTGCCACGCGCGGATCAACTCACCCCGCCCGTAAAAGCCCATCCCGTCTTTTGGATATTCGCGCAGGAGGCGATCAAGGTTGGCGCGGTTGATGCTGTCATCCTGAATGATGCGCGACAAAATGGCAATATAGTCTGCCTCATAGCGAGTTAAATCAATCTGGGTGAATTCTAATTCGCGTTCCGTTTGCACTGCTAAAGCATCCTGCTGGTAATGGTCATGCCGTAGTGTAGCACGGTTTCGCGCGGACAGGTTGGGTTGGGTTGAGTAGCGTAAAGAGACGTGTGAATGTTACCCACACCGTGGCTTAATCGGTTACAATCACCAGCAGACCCTGTGGAAGAGAATGGCCCCGCGGGGACGATCAACTGTGTCAGGTGAGGATGCAAAACGAGATGAGGAAATCGGCTACAATCGCAGATGCGAACCGTGTGATGTTAGGCTTGCTCCTGGTGGGCTTTGGAGCACTCGCCTTATATGATGCCTGGTTTCCACACGGGCTTCTCGTGGTTGGGGTGGCACTGCTGGCGCGACACACCGCGCAACAAGACCCCCTTCAGACTGCCCACCTTGCCATCACGCTGCTGGTTTTAGGGGTGATGTTTTGGGCACGTGAGCAGCTACTGCAATTGGGGTGGGGCGAAACTGTTCCGATCTTATTCGTAGGCGTAGGGGGAGGACTACTGGGGTGGCTTGCGCCCCAACTTGATCAAACTCCCCCCACATCAAACTAATCAGCGACTTCATCTTTTGCTTGCAGAGTGCGTGAAAGTTCTTTCTCATCCACCAGTTGAAAATTCCCGTGCGTGATGAGACGCTCAACAAATGGGGTGCTAATGACAGGCATGTTGAACTCCACTTCCCCTTTTTTAATGCGGAAGTGGTAGATTGTGTTGTACCGTCCGCCACCCAACCAGTAGCGTTCATGCCCTACGACATCATGAAAGTGCCAACCCCGATCAATCGCGGTCAAAACGCAGTCTCCACCAGCATACGTCTCAGATTTGGGCGACCAGTGGCGGGTCACTTCGGGATAAGATATGTGCAGATTCTTTGTATTAAATTCGACGAACATTTCGTTTGAACCCCATTCATGCTAACCATGCTTCACATTGAGTATTTTTTCACAATATAGTGATTTTTTACACAATATGGCGATTAAAGGAAGTTTAAGAACGTACAACCGCCATTGATTAAAAGTATATCACACAATCAGACCGCTGCTTGTCACGTATAATTACGAACATAGCACTATCGTGATTGGTGATATTGTACACCTTCAACAAAGACTTCATTATTCGTGCTTGCAGTCCGTGTTAGAAACCACGTGGAAACGAGTGAACGCCTGTGCTACATCCTCAACCTCGCCAGCGTAGCCCAAAAAACCACCGTCGTAAAGCACAGTCCGACTGGGTCCATCCTCGTGCGCACTCGGTCATTCGACAAATCCCGTTAACTTATGATATGGTGATGGCATCATAAACTGTTGGAGGTGCGTCCAAGATGGACAAGCGCGTAGTTGATTTCATCCGTGCCCTGCGTGCAAGCGGAGTGCGGATTTCATTGGCGGAAAGCCAAGAAGCATTACACGCCTTAGAGCAAGTCGGCGTACAAGATCGGGAGGTGTTTCGGGATGCGCTTAAAGCCACCCTCATCAAGACAGCCAACGCCCAACCCTCATTTGAGTATTTCTTCCCGCTATTTTTTACCGCTAACCGCCCCCCTCTTGAGAACATCCCCGATCAACTTTCGGAGGAAGAGCAGGACAACCTACAAAACGCGCTTCAATCGTTGATGGGGAACGAAGGGGCACTGCAGCAGTTGTTGCGCCAATTGTTGAACGGGCAACCCTTTGACAACGATCAATTAGGGGAACTTGCCCAGCGTGCCGGCATGGACGCGCAACACAACATGAGCGACCGCCGACGCATGGAGCGTCGCTTGCGCCAAGAAGCTGGCTTATCCCAAATTCAACAACTGATTGAGCAACTGCTCCAAGAGTTGCAGGAGATGGGGATGGATGCCAACACCCTGCAACAATTGCGCCAGAAATTGCTGGCGAATGCGCACGGACTGAGCGAACAACTCTCTAACTTTGCCGGCCTCACCCTAGCCGAAAACATGGCGCAAGATAACCCACCCCCCGAGCCGGACATGATGGACATGCCTTTTGAGGTTATGGGTTCAGAAGATGCCGATGCCATCCGCGCCGAAGTGCGCAAGCTAGCTGCCAAGTTGCGCAGTCGCGCCGCCCTCCGCCAAAAACGCGCCAAGAGTGGACAGATCGATCTGCGCCGCACCCTGCGCAGTAGCTTGAAATATGGGGGCGTGCCCCTTGAACTTAAGCAGAAGACCCACCACCGCAAACCGTCATTGGTTTTGATTTGTGATGTCAGCACGTCTGTTCGCTACTGCGCGGAGTTCCTATTGACGATGATCTATGAGCTACAAGATCAAGTCGCCAAAACCGAGAGTTTCACCTTCAACGCTGACCTCGCCAACATCAGCATGATCTTCCGTGAACATGACACCGCCTATGCCGTTCAAAAAGCCTTGAACGATAACCCCCCCGGCTACTACGCCACTGATTTGGGGAACAGCTTGGCGACCTATACGCAACATCATCTGAATGGCTTGAGCAACCGCACCACCGTTATCATCCTTGGGGACGGACGCAATAACTACCGCAACCCACGCCTAGACCTCGCTGATGAGTTGCATCGACGGGCGCGGCGGTTGATTTGGTTTGTGCCAGAACATCCCTCGCAATGGGGAAGCGGGGATAGCGATATGTGGGAATATGCGAAGCGTAGCGATGGTTGCTATCATGTATACAACTTACGCAGTTTGGCACAAGCTGTTGACGCTGTGCTGACAGATTGATTCACACGGAGGAGTCATCATGAAACGTCTGATCTTGCATATACTGTTTGGGTTGATGCTGGCAGGGGTGGTTTCAACTGCACTTGCACAAAGCACGGGAACCGTTACCGCCTATCAACTCAACGTGCGCACCGCGCCCGATCCCGTCGATGGGATTGCTGTCACACGGGTGTACAAGTCTGAAACCTATCCCGTGATTGGGCGCACCGACACGGCACATTGGTTTCAGATTCAATTGCCAAATGGAACAACAGGTTGGGTGAGCAGTGCTTACTTCCGCGTCATCGACTTTAGCACCGTGCCTGTCACCTTCAGTGGGTATGTGCAAGGAACGGTCTTGAGCCAGTTGTTGAATATTCGCACCGCCCCCGCCCTTTCGGCAACCTCCATGGGGAAAATTAGTCGCGGGCAAACTTATCGGGTCTTAGGCAAGAACGCAGCAAGCACATGGTATCAAGTGCGCTTGCCCAGTGGAATTACAGGGTGGGTTTTTGGGCAATATCTACGGGTGACAAACGCCGATGTTTTGCCTGTCACAGGCTAAGGACGGTATAAAAGAACAAGTCTAGGTTGGGGGGAACCTAGACTTGTCCTTTAGGGGGGAAGGGTATTCGGAATTGGCTTATTTGTTGACAGCAGATTGCACCTCTGGCATTAACAGATTCTGAATTGCACCTTAATGAAGCAATAAAAGGCGTGCTTTGAGAATGTGCTTGGGGCATAAATTATAAAAGCAATAAGAGTTTGTCGGACAAGTGAAGAATTTATCCCAAATATTTCCCAGTTATGAAACTGTAACATGAGGTTTTTGACCCACTACGCTAGTACAAATCCACCGCAATATCGCAGATATTTCCAAAATATCCAACTTATTTCCCAAAAACGGGCATTTATTGGTGGAAAATTGTGTGTATATGGTCAATTTGGGATAAAAATGGTGAAGGCGAATTTTGAAAATTCTCAAAAAAGTAGTTGTGATTTAGTCGCAAGTCGTGTATAGTGTTCACACTACAGGAAGCGGTTTGGTAGACACCAGCAATTTTAATCTTCACCGCGTCTCGCCCCTTCCTTCATACCACAATGCGCTCATGATGGTGGAACTTGCTCGGTTTCACGCGGGCGATGGTATTTGCTAAAAGACAGTTGAATACAAAGTTGCTAAAAACACCCGTTGTAAAGTCGGGATGGCGTGTTGTTGGCTTCAACTTCCCTAGAAGTTAGGGGTCGGGTTTGCGTCCCTAATTTTCAGCAGGCAAAACGCTGTTGTAGCGCGTCAGGATGGGTCACAAGGTTAGAGGAACACATTGGTAAAAACGTCACACCAGAAGAAGCATGGCGCAGAACATATAGCCAGTTAGAAGTTCAAAATGACTCCGATGTTTTTCGGACTTGGCTAAAACCCTTGACCTTGTTGCGTCATGAAGGCACAACCTTCGTTTTGGGAACGCCCAACGCTTACGCCATTGACCAACTGACCCATCGAATTGGGCGGGGTATTCGGCGCATCCTAAGCGATGCTTATGGTTCTCCCGTTGAACTGACGTTTGAGGTGGTTCATTCTCAACCCGCTTCTCCTGCCCAAGACAATTACTACCAAGAAATGCCGTTGTTCCAATTCGTTAAGGATCAACCCATCGGTGACTCTTCCGAATCAACGCCCAACAACCCCACCGCTCGCCCACAACGTGACACCCTACCCGAAAGCGTTTTGAACAAGCGTTATACGTTTGACCGTTTTATCGTGAGCAATGCTAACAAGATGGTGTATGAAGCGGCACGCGCGGTGGCGGACAACCCCTTTGGTAACTATAACCCACTGATGGTGTATGGGGGCGTTGGATGTGGCAAGACCCACCTCCTGCATGCGATCGCGCACGAATGTGTACAACGAGGCTTAAAAACGCTCTACATCACCTCTGAGATGTTCACCAACGATTTGATCGATGCCATTCGCAAACATCAGCAGGCGATGTTCCGTGAACGCTATCGCACGGTTGATGTTTTGTTGGTGGACGATATTCAATTTTTGTCTGGCAAAGAGAGCACACAGGAAGAGTTTTTCCACACCTTTAACGCGCTTTACACCTTCAATAAGCAAATCGTCCTAGCGTCTGACCGCCATCCGGATAGGGTGGCAACGCTTCAAGACCGCTTGCGCTCGCGCTTTGCCGGGGGCTTGATCGTGGATGTGCAACCGCCAGAGACCGAAACGCGCATCGCCATCATGAAAATGTGGCTTGAGGAGCAAGGGACTCAGTTGGATTTTGAAAGCCTCGAGATGATCGCGAAGGGCGCGCCCAATAACATTCGTGAATTAGAGGGGATGTTCAATAAGTTGGTGATGAAAGCGCGTTTATCCACGAACCACTCACTCAGTCACGCGCAAGTTTCGCAGGCACTCGCACGACTGGAGTCACCGCGTCCTTCTGCGCCCAAAACAACCACGCTTGAGCAAGTGATTGAGGCAACCGCCCGCGTTTTCCAGCTGAAAAGTACCGATCTTATCGGCACAACCCGAGTAAAACGCATCAATGAAGCGCGTCAAGTTGCCATGTATCTGGCGCGTGAATTGACGGAAGCATCCTACCCACAGATTGGAAGCGCATTTGGCGGGCGCAGTCATAGCACGGTGCACCACAGTTGCAAGAAAATTGAGGACGACCTCGCCCACGACTCGATGATGTCTGACACGGTGCACAGCATCCGCCAAGCCCTACAAAAAGATTAGCTTCCCCACGCCTGCGTTGTCGTGCAACATGTTGGAAAGGGCAATAGCAAGAACGCACTCTTGAAGCGTGGCTTGATCTATTCACAAAAGTAAGGCAGAAAACGTGGTCGATGGGCATGACACAGGCGGAACGGGCTTCAAGGCGTGCGTATGCGTCGGTTAAGGCTACTGATCGTTCGCGCGGCGATAGGTGACCGAAAAGGCTTCAAAGCCCAATGCCTCCCAAAACGAACGCCCTTGTATGTTGCCATTCAAAACCTCGAGCGTGATGTTCACCCCCTGTGGGAAAAACTCTTTCTCCACCCGGTTGAACATCGCTTGCCCAATTCCCCGCCGACGGTAGACCGGCTTGATGAAGAATTGTCGTAGAAAGAGATGCTGTTCATTCGGGTGAACCAGATCGGGTTCTGTGCGAAAAGTCACATATCCGATCATTTCCTCCCCGCGCTCCATCACAACAACGGTGTAGACTTGCTTGGTGATCCAGTCTTGCATCCGTTCCGTCAGCCACACCAAATCTTTCGTGCGGGGTGAAAGCTCATCCTGACGAAGCATACGGTTCATCTCGGCTAAAGCGGGAACATCCCCCAGCGTAGCGTGACGCAAAATAATTTCCACAAAGTTCCCTCTGGTTTATGTGAAATCCACTTTTTATTGTATCACAAGCTAAAAATAATCCCAAAACACTGGCGTAACCTTAGACAAGCGGGGCAAAGCACGCTAGAATAGTAACGATGTGTTGTTGGGTGTATTCAAGTATAGATAAGAGAAGATGTTCTATGGTCAATACGGTTGTTGAACTCCGCGAAGTTACCAAGCGGTTTAGCGGTGATGTAGTTGCTGTGAATGAGGTCTCCCTAGCCATCAACGAAGGAGAGTTTTTTGCATTGCTGGGACCTTCTGGCTGTGGAAAGACCACTACGCTCCGCATGATTGCGGGGTTTGACCAGCCCACCAGTGGTGAGATTTTGATAAGTGGGAACGAAGTGCAAGGGGTGCCCGCGTTTCATCGCCCAGTGAATACCGTCTTTCAAGATTACGCCTTGTTCCCCCACATGACTGCGATTCAAAACATCGCTTTCGGTTTAGAGATGCAGGGGGTCAAACGCAAGGAAGCGTTAGAACGCGCGCGCACTGCGCTGGACTTGGTGCAACTCCCACAAGTGGCAGACCGCAAGCCGAGTCAAATGTCGGGGGGGCAACAACAGCGTGTTGCCTTAGCGCGCGCCCTCGTCAAGGAGCCGGCGGTTTTGTTGCTGGATGAACCGTTGGGCGCGTTGGACTTGAAGCTACGCAAGGCGATGCAGTTTGAATTGAAGGAGATGCAACGTCGCTTAGGACTGACCTTCATCTTCGTCACCCACGACCAAGAAGAGGCTATGACCATGGCGGATCGTATCGCGGTCATGAGCGACGGCAAGGTACAGCAGTGTGGCACGCCTTCCGAAATTTACGAGATGCCGGCTAACTTGTTTGTTGCTGACTTCATTGGTGAAACCAACTTGCTCCTGGGTAGTGTGGTCAAGAAGACCACACAAGAACATCACGAAACCTTGATTGATGGGCAATCCGTGTTCATTGGCAATTTGTGCCGCGTGCAGGTTTCAGAGGACACCCTTATTTTTGCTTCCGTCGTGGACAAAAATATCCCCTTGGACAGTCGAATTTCAGTGGTGATCCGCCCAGAGCGCATTGAGATCGCCCCGATTCCCACCTCAACAGCGCTTCCTCTTCCATCAGAAACGGAGCAGAGTAACCCAGGCTTCTTTGAACGCTTGCGTGGCTCGCGCCGTAAGGAGTTAGAGAAATTCGTTCAAACTCAACCTGTCACCCCCACCACCAACATTGTTGAGGGTCAGGTCGTGCAGAAGATTTACATCGGAACGGACACGCGCTATATGGTGGAAATTAGCGGCGGGCAACGCATGGTGGTGCGGATGCAAAACCTGACCGTGAGCGCAAACACCCAATTGAACGTTGGGGATGCGTGCGTGGTCTTTTGGGATGCCCGTAACGCCCGCGTCTTGTCGCGCTAGGCAGAGCCAATGACTCGTAAACAAGTTGCCATTGTCGTCTATGACGATGTCGAAGTGTTAGACTTTGCGGGTCCGTTTGAGGTTTTGGCGGTCACGGATGAGCTAAGTGGGTATGCCCTCATGGATGTGAAGTTGGTGGCGACCACCGCCCAACCGATCCGCGCGGTGAATGGCATGCAGGTTGTGCCCAACGCCACCTTAGCAGACCTCCCTCATCCTGCGCTCGTTTTGGTGGCAGGCGGGGTGGGGTCTCGTCAGGCACTCAAGGATGAGCAACTTCTGGCATGGCTACAATGCGCCAGCGCGACCGCCGAACGGGTGATGTCGGTGTGTAGCGGGGCGTTGATTTTGGCGCGGGCGGGTATGTTGACGGGCTTGAACGTCACCACTCATCACGAAGTGGAAGGCTACTTGGCACAGCTAGAGCCAACCGCCACCTTGTGCATGGATCAACGCTTCACCGATAACGGCAAAATCCTGACCACTGGGGGCATCTCCGCCGGCATAGATGGGGCGTTCTACTTGGTCGATCAACTGTATGGGCGCGAGGTTGCGCTTAGGACTGCCACCTACATGGAATATGATTGGAAGCCCCACAACCGCGCTGCGGTACGCCCCACCCTTTAAGGCACAGCAAAAGACCCACCCTATTGCGTGGGTCTTTTCTTTGGGCGGTTCGGTGCGGAGCACCCAAGCTAACTACGAGTTAGAACGGTTCATATTCTGCACAAAGTCTTGCATCATCTTGGTGAGTTCCAGCGGCACCACGTACTTGGTGGATGGGCTTGTGCCAATCTTTTGGAGCGTCTCAAAGTATTGAAGCATCATAGTGCGCTCATCCACTTGGCTTGCCTCCTCTGAGATGGACTTGAGCGCAGCGGCATACCCTTGAGCGCGGATGAATTGCGCTTGGCGTTCACCTTCCGCGGCGAGGATTGACGCTTGCTTTTGACCCTCTGCACGGGTGATGGCAGCTTCCTTCTCACCGTTGGCGTTCGTCACCAAGGCACGCCGTTCACGCTCTGCGCTCATCTGGCGGTTCATCGCTTCTTGGATGTCACGCGGGGGTTCAATCTCCCGAATTTCTACAGTGGTAATCTTCAAGCCCCAGCGTTCGGTGGTTTCATCCAACTTCACGCGCAAGGTATCATTGATCTGCTCGCGCTTAGAAAGCACGCTGTCCAAGTCCATATCCCCCACCACAGCGCGGAGGGTGGTGGTGGCAATGTTGATTGCTGCGCTCACCACATGATCGACCTTGAGGACGCTCAACATGGGATCGGTAATGCGATAGTAGACCAAGAAGTCAATCGCAATGGGCGCGTTGTCGCTGGTGATGGCGGTTTGGGAGGGAATATCTAAGAAGCGTTCGCGCTGGTCAACCCGAAACGAACGCTCAAAGAATGGCAGAACGAGGGTCAAGCCGGGTCCGCGGGTGCCGGCGTAACGCCCTAAGAACAGAATCACCAACCGCTCATATTCCGGCACAACCTTGACGCTGGAAAGCAGGATAAGAAAAAACAAGACACCGCCAACAATGATGAGTAACCCTTCCATTTTTGATCTCCTCTTGAGTATGTTATAGGTTTGCTATGTTCAACTGTACTGTGTTTCAATCGGTTCAACGCGCACATCTAATCCGTTGACGGCAACCACGCGGACGGATGCCCCACGCTCAACCGCCACTTCACACTTGACGCTCCACAATTCGCCGTTGAGTTGTGCCACGCCACGCTGTGGGGGCACAATGGGAAGGGTGACGCTCCCGACCGCGCCCAACAACTGCTGGGCATCATTGCCGACTTGGGGGTAACGTTGCATGCGCCGCATGAGGGGAACCAGGAAGAAGCGATTGTAGACGAAGGCAAGCCCCACCATGACCAAAACCACCCACACATGATTCATGGGGTGGATGTAAAGGTAGAGTCCCCCAATCAGTTGGAACACCAAGCCCAACTCCGCCCAACGCGCAAAACGGGGCATCATGAAGGGGAACACCACGAACCCCATCACCCCGCTCACCAAGACCACAAACCCCAACCAATGCACGGAGAGCTGGGACAACATCCACGCAGACACCCCCAATGCCAAGAGCGCAATTACTTCGGCAACGCCGGTGCCGGGGAGTAAAACTGCTGTCGCACCCACCCATATACCCATCACCAAGAGCACATAGGCGAGCGTGGGATCGACCATCCATGACAACGAGGAGAGCATTTCCAACCAACTTTCTCGCTTTCAACTGTGTGTATGCACTAGATGAACTGTAATCGGAAAATGCTCCTGGTGACATCCTAAAAATTAGGGGAGTTGCGTCCGCCCCGAGCAGCGGTGCGCAGAATGGCGGCATAAGATCTGTTCGTGAGGTAACACGACCACCAGCGTATCCCCCGCTATAGAGGTGGCTTGTGTGGGTCAAGGCTTTGAATGGACGTTTTCATGCGAACACGTTCACAATTCAACCTGAAAGTGGACAACCCTCCCCTTTTTGAATTGTGCTAAACTATCGGCAACTTTGATGGCAAGCGAAGGCACAAACTTCAACATGGAAGCACCCCAGTTTTACATTCCACAACGCGCCCTAGCGGTATTCGCACATTGTGATGATGTTGATTTCGGTTGTAGCGGGACGGTTGCCCGTTGGGTAGAAGGTGGCGCACACGTCACCTATTGCATTGTCACCGACAGTGGCGCAGGGAGCAATGATCCCAAGGTGGACCTTTCTGACTTGGTTCGCGTGCGTCAAGCTGAACAACGCGCTTCGGCACGCGCGGTTGGTGTGGAGGATGTACGCTTCTTCGAGGGCTATCAAGATGGCTACCTTGAGCCAACCTTGACGCTTCGGCGCGAGATCGCCCGCCTCATCCGCCAAACACGCCCCAACATCGTGATGACCTTTGACCCCGAGTTAATCATCACCGAGAACTACATCAACCACCCCGACCATCACGCGGTTGCCATGGCAACCACCCACGCGGTTTTCCCGAGCGCGGGCACGCGCCCCATTTTTCCCGAATTGTTGGCAGAAGGACTAGAGCCGCACAACGTCAACGATGTGTATTTTGTGCTGTCCCACCGCAATAACTTGGTGGTGGACATTGGCGCGGTGATAGAAAAGAAACTGGATGCGTTGCGCTGTCATGCCACACAGATTGACGAGGCGACTTTAACAATGGTCAAAGAGTGGAATGCCAATGATGGCAAAGAACACGGCTTTGCCTTTGCCGAAACGTTCCACGTGGTGCATTTGCACGATGCCCCCCCAACCGAGTGAGCATCCAGACGTTCGCTTTTTTTTGACGCTACCTTAGGCTATAATCATTGTCTAAGCTGCAGTCGCTTTTACGAGGTTTATTTTGGAAATTACGTGGTACGGACATAGTTGCTTTCGCCTGACCGAGCGCGGTAAAACCACCGTGATAACCGATCCTTACGATCCTACCCAACTGGGCATTACGCCTGCGGGCGCGATCAAGGCAGATGTTGTCACCATCAGTCACGATGTTCCCCATCACAACTACTTGCAGGGGGTGATCTCGAAAAGCACGCCCTATGTGTTGCGTGGGGCGGGGGAGTATGAAATCGGCGGAACGTTCTTGATGGGCATACCATTGCACGATATTCAAAACGATGAGGTGGTATTGAACATCGGCTATTTGGTTCAATACGAGGGCGTGAATGTGTTGCATCTTGGCGATCTAGGGCACATCCCCCCCAGCTCGCTGTTGCAATCGATTGGCGATGTGCATGTGCTGCTGGTGCCAGTGGGTGGAGGGAACACGCTTTCTGCCTCACAAGCGGCAGAGATCATCTCCCTCATTGAGCCGAACTACGTCATCCCCATGCACTACGCGCTTCCAGGTTTGACGGTTGGGTTGGACGAGGTGGAACGCTTCTTGAAGGTGATGGGCATTTCCAGCGCATCCACCCTCGACACGCTCAAAGTGAACGGGGAGGCGTTGCCAGAGGAAATGGAAGTGGTTTTATTGCAAGCCAGTATTGAATAGATCAAAGGTGTGGGCACATGTTAGACATGGATAATGTAAAAATTCTCATGCAGTGGGACATCAAAGACGGGCGCGACCAAGATTACTTTGAGTTCGTCGTGCGCGAGTTTGTGCCCGGCATTGGCAAACTCGGTTTAGAGCCAACAGGGGCTTGGTATACCGCATACAGCAGCGAGTATACCCCGCAAATCATGGCAGAATTTATTGCCGATGATTTAGAATCCATCCGTCGCATCCTTTCTAGCCCAGAATGGGAACGGTTGAAAAGCCGACTACTCACCCACATTGATAACTACTCTCACAAGGTTGTTCGTGTAAGCGGTGGGTTTCAGCTCTAAGCGCCCCCACCAAACGGGCGGCACACGCATTGAGAGGTTTTGACCATGCATGACGATGTGAGCGGGATTGATCTAAAAGTTTTAATCTTCGATACAGATTACTATGCCTTACAAGCGATGAACAGCTATTTGGCGTGGGATCGTCGTACACGTGTCATTCATCTTGCCGAGAAATTGGCGGACGTGTGGCGGTTCTTAGAGACCGCGCATGAGACTGCATTGCCCGATGCGGTGATCTTCGATATTGACCACCACACCCAAGCAGAGACCTTGAGCGCACATTTGCACCGCCTAGCGCACGTGCTCCATAACGCAGCGTCCCATCGTCACTTGCGCCGTCAAATCCTGTGCACCCTTTCTGAATTGGACGGGTTACAAGTTGCCACCGCACAGGCGATTCTGAACAGCGAAGCGACCGGGTTGGTCTTGAAGGGGGACATCCGCTTACAAATTGCGTGGGGGTTGGTCTTTGCGCTCGATCATGATTTCGTGCTGACCCGAAGCCTAGTGCCGTTTTGCCAAAACTTAGGACATCCGCGCTTGGCGCGAGCACGTGTTTTGCCACGTCAGCGCGAGTATCCTGACATGTCCGAGCGCGTGCGCGAAGCCATCAAACACACCGTCATTGAGGGGATGCCCGCGCACCTTGCCGCCCATGAAATGCGCTTGAGCCAGCACACCATCCGTAGCTACGTGCGGGAGGGCTATCGCATCATGGAGAGCCACGACACCACCCGCTATCCCCAAGACATGACCCCGCAAGAGAAGGCTTTCATGCGCTTCACCGCTTTTGAGGAGGACAACACGCACACGGTCGGATAGCTTGGTAGTTGCCCGTGCGCTCGAGAGGGTCTGTACTGTGGGCGGACATGAAGGGGGCAAACTTGGGTTTGTCCCCCCCCATCCGAGCGGGTCACTACGGC
>CAIRDJ010000283.1 GCA_903877335.1 uncultured Chloroflexota bacterium
ATAGCGGAAAGTTGCTCATAAAGATTGGTCGTCTCAAACGATACGCCAATTTGCGCCTGAATTTGGTTGGTGTGTTTGGTAATGTCCATGCCCAACAAAGTCGCTTGTCCTTCAACAGGTTTCAGTTGCCCGGTGAGCATCTTGACGGTGGTAGATTTGCCCGCGCCGTTGGGTCCTAAAAAGCCGAGAATCTCCCCTTCGCCCACATCAAAGTTGATGTGGTCAACCGCCAGATGATCCCCATAACGATAAGTCAGGTTTTTAACGATGATGCTTGATGACACAATGTTTGTCCGCCTTATACTTTAACAACATATTTATGATTTGCTCATCATGCGGTTTAGTCAAGCATCTCTCGCTCCAACACCCCAAAGATTAGGGGAGTGATTGGCAACTCCCCTGTACGGTAGGTGCGTCCGTGAGGTCTAATCGCCACACGTTCATGCCAGCGTGGTCTGCCAAGTTATGGAGTGTCATTCCGAGTGGCAAGGTAGACGGGTCAAATTGAGTCGGGTAGAGGTCGCGGTTAGGAATGACGGTGATGATATATCGCGCTTGATCTTCCAGCACACGACACCACGCCTGTTGAGGATTCGTCCAAGCATCAATCGCCAAGCCCCCCACGCGATGTTGCAATAAATCCAAACGGAGCGGATAGCGATAGCGTGTCTCAATCCAAATCGGCTCATTGAGTTGCGCCCCATCGTCTTCAACCAATTTCATGGCAAGGCAATAGGGGTCAGTTGTACAGGTCATGAAATGGCGCGGAACGATTAACGGGAGGCTTTGGCGCACCTCACGCCCGATCACCACCATTGCACCCAAGACCACCGCCAACGCGAGTGCTTGCACACCAGCCTGATACCCACGTGAGGGAATGCCCACCGCCCCCAAACTTGCCAAGACCATCCAGAAGGCAACCATTCCCAACACATAGCGCAATTCCAAGACGGTATACAACAGCGCAAGATATAGCACCATGGTGAGGGTGACAATCAGCATGACCGCCCATAAGCGACGGTTGCTCCGTTGATGCCACATCACCCATAACCCACTCGGCAAGCATGCCAACCACAAAGGGGACAAGTTACCGTACATGTAATTGAGACGGTCGCGCCCCAACACCGTGAAGAACGGATATAACCCACGCACTTGGTTCACCACAGCAGGGGGTGTCCATGCCTCCCCTATCACACTGGCGCGGTCGGTTGGATGTAAGCGAATGAATGGGGTGAATGGCTCACCGAAGAATAGCCCGTTGCGGATGAAATGTGGGATCAATACCAGCACCCCACCTACCCCAATCCACACCAACGCGCCGATTGCCTCACGCAATCCGTGCGTTAGCGAGCGTCGCGTGGTGACAAGCACCCATCCCACATAGAGCGAGAAGCTAAACCCTAGCAATGCCAGATAAGTTAGCTTGCTCAAGGTTGCCATGCCCACCATTGCCCCCACAAACATGAGCGAGCGCGGGGTGAAGGTCGTGGGATCATCCAGTTGTAACAGAAACCACCACGCCAACAGTGCCAACGCCATACCCACTAGATCCGTCTTGCCATCCGCGATCAGGTTAGTGAAAGCGGTTGAGGTGAACAAGATCGCAAAGATCATCCAGCGTGCGGACGGGGGCAACTGCAAGCGATGTTGCCCGATGTCCGCCAGCAACACGCCTATTGCCAC
>CAIRDJ010000284.1 GCA_903877335.1 uncultured Chloroflexota bacterium
GCTGCAAGTGGCGCGTGGGGGAATCTTGCAGGATGGGGGCGACGCGCGTTTTGAGGCGTGGCATCTGTTGATAGGACGCGCGTTCTAGAAAGACGAAGACTCGCTCATACAAGCGCAAGCTACTCAACAGCGTGGCGGCATCCTCAAACAGGTTGCCCATCCGATACACCCTCACGGCGAAGTGACCGACATACGCCAACCATACCACCACCGCCACACCGCGCGGAACGCCCCCCACCCAAGCCATTCCCAACACCAGCAAGTTGAGCGTTGCTTGCAATCCCAAAAGCCACAGAACCGCGCTGGCGGTCTGGCGTTCGGAACGGTTTAGCCACGCGCTCACCTGCTCGTCGGATGGGGTGACGAGCGTGGGGTCTTGGCGTAGCGCGCCCACCAACCATAATTTGGTGCGGAAGCGCACTTGTGGCATCATTTCCTGCACGTCCGCTTGACGCTCGGCGCAAGTGTTCAAGTCCGCCTCCCGAAGCACCTCGCGCAATTGGTGATGCGCAGTTTGGGTAGTCGTGGTGTCTAAAAGGCGATGCAGTTGGGGTAAGTCACAGTCCCGCTCTAAGGGGGTGAGGTGTTTGAACGGATAGGCGGAGGGGGGGATATGTGCCCAGTCATGGGTGGCACGCGCCAACTGAGCACGATAATGAACCAGATACGCCTGCACCGCATGATGGCGCGTTCGGATGAGGCGATGATTATTCCACGTCCACGCAAAGGCAGTCACTAACGCTAGTGAAATGACAGGTTGCCATGGGTTGAACGTGAAGCCATCCAGCACCACAGACAACATCAGCAAGCCAAACAGCCCTAAGCGCGCGCTCGAAAAGCGACTGTCCAAGTTATGCAGTTGCCGTTGTAATGCGGTGTAGCGCCGGATAATACGTTGTAATGGTATCTGTCTCATTCAACCCGCTTGATTTCTGTCACGCATTGCTGTCATTGTCAACATTACGAGGGTGATGACTGACTGGTGGTGACTTTCCCCCGCGCGTCAAGGCGGATGGGCGTGCCCACCTGCACATTGGTTTGCGCCCAAGTGCGAGCAAACAGGCGCGTGCCGTCCTGCAATTCGCACTGTAGCATTTGATAGAAGCCAAAGAACTGGATGCCGATCACCCGCGCGTTGGGTTCGCCCCCCAAGCTAACGCGCACCGACTCTGGACGCACCAGCACGCACACCTGCCCATGATCGGGGCGGTATAGCTCTAGCGTGCCCAATGCACAATCCACGCTGTCACCGTGTGCAACACCATCTAGTAGGTTGACTTCCCCTAAGAACTGCGCCACTGCTAAGGAGTTGGGCTGTAGGTAAACCTCTTGGGGCGTGCCCACCTGTAACACTTGTCCGCTTTGCATGACCGCGATTTGATCGCCGATAGCCATTGCCTCTTCTTGGTCATGGGTGACGAAGACGGCGGTTGTGTGGGTTTGTTGCAGGATGCGTCGCACTTCCTCGCGCATGGTTTTACGCAAGGTGGCATCCAAGTTTGAGAAGGGTTCATCCAGCAGGATCACCGATGGACGCGCCGAAAGCGCACGCGCCAACGCCACGCGCTGTTGCTGTCCGCCAGAAAGTTCGTGGGGGAAGCGTTTATCTAGCCCTTCTAGCCCCACTAGCTGTAACAGTTCTGCGGTGCGCTCCGCTTTTTGGGCGCGGGTGGCATGATGCAACGGAAAGGCGATATTGTCCGCAATGGACATGTGGGGGAAAAGCGCGTAATCTTGAAAGACCATGCCAAGCCCGCGCTTCTCTGGCTCAACCCATCGCCCATTGGCGAAGACCACCTGCTCATTCAGGGTGATCTTGCCTCCCTCCGGCACTTCTAAACCGGCAATCAAGCGTAACAAGGTGGTTTTGCCACAGCCACTTGCCCCCAACAACACCAAAATATCACCGCTCATGACGGTTAAACTCAATTGACGGACGGCTTCAACCCGTCCAAATGTTTTATAGACTTCGTGTAGCTCAATGGCTTTCTTCGTCAAGTTGTTTGCTTTCTCCAACCCGCATGAGCAAAAAGACCGGCAACAATCCGCTCACTAAAATGGTCAGCGAGGGAATGGAAGCGGACTGCCAAAAACCTTCATTGCTCATAAAATATGCCCAAATCGCTAAAGTGTCCATCCCGAACGGGCGCAACAAAAGCGTGGCAGGCAATTCTTTTAGCACATCGACGAAGATCAAGATACACGCCGCCACCATGCCCGAACTCAAGAGGGGTAGGTGAATGCGCGTGAGGATGCGCCACGAAGAGGCGTGCATGGTGCGGGCGGCGGCTTCCATGTTGGGGGTGATCTTCTGCATGTTGGATTCCATCCCGTTGTAACCGATGGACATAAAGCGCACCACATACGCATACACTAGCGCGGCGATCGTCCCAAGTAACAGGGTAGAGGGATCCGTGCGGTTGACCATGCTGTTAAACCAGCGGGTTATGTCAGCGTCGAGCGGGCTAACCGTGACCAAGACCCCTGTCGCAATGACCCCACCCGGCAGGGAATAGCCAAGCGTCGCCAAGAGAGGTAACCGTCGAAGCCAACCTTGTTGCATGTTGAACATCCGTCCCAAGCTGACGATCAGCAATGCAAGCAGTACGGTTAGCATAGCGGCGGTTGTGGCTAAGGCAACCGAGTTGCGCAGATAGGTGGTGAAGACTTCCTTCCACAAGCCCACGGATGGGTCTTGCACTTCTTGGATTGCCCACCCCACCAGTTGGAACACGGGCAACACGAACGCCATACCCATTAATGCCACTGATGCCAACACTGCGATTGCCTGCTTGAACCCACCCAAGCGCACCCGCTTCAAGCGTCTGCCGCGGATGCCTTGTTGGACGTAGCTTGCCTGTCCGCGTAGGATGCGTTCAACTACCATCAATACCAGCGCGAGTAACAAGAATAACGCCGCCACTTGAATGGATTGACCACGTTGCCCCCCTTGATTCCACAAGACCACCACGCGCTCGCTCAAGGTGGGATAGCCAAAGAAGCTCACCGTCCCGTAATCGGTCATTGCCTCCATCATCGCCAACAGCACCCCCACCGCTAACGAAGGACGCGCCATCGGTAAAACCAAGCGTATGAAGGTTTGCCAGCGGTTCAGTCCACACAACCGTGCCATCTCAAAAGTGGAGGCGGCTTGGTCACGAAACGCTGCTCGCGCCATGATGTAGACATATGGATAAAGTACCAGCGAGAGTACGAGCATCAACCCTAGCGGAGAGTGAACTTTAGGGAACCATTCACTGGTCCCGAACCATGCCCGCAGGGTACTTTGCACGCCCCCGGCATATTCAAAAGTTGCCACGAACACAAACCCCATGATGTAGCCAGGGATTGCCAGCGGAAGCAAGAATGCCACTTCAAACCATCTGCGCCCCCAGAAGTCATACATGGTCACGAGCCACGCGAACGCCACCCCCAACACTCCCGTTCCAATTGCCACGCCAACCACCAACCGAACAGTATTCCACAACACGCGCGGTAAATAGGTACTCCACATGTGTTGCCACAGTGCCAGGTCAACGGTGAGCATATCGAATAGCAGCGCACCTAACGGCAACAACACCAAGCCGACCGATACCAAAAGCAAGGATATTGCGCCCAGCGGGATTGGTTGTGGTGTGTGAGATGAACGCGCCAGTTGAAGACTGCTCCAACGCGGAGAAGGGCTATACAAGAAGGTCTGTGATCTTTCTGCCAAGGTTAACGCTCCTTTAAGCGTAGTCGGACGGGCAATTTTTCGCCAGTCCGACCCATACCACTAGCGGATTAGTTTTCGGTGAAACCGAAGCCGGCTTCGTCTAGCAATTCAATGGTGCGGGCTTGCAAGTTGCCATATTCCCACAGCGGATAAACCGTATCGAACTTGACTTCTCCCCATGATGCCAAAGTGGGGTGTAGCTCCGCTTCGGGATTGACGGGGTATTCATAGTTGCTCCCCACGAAGGCTTCGGGATTGCTCGCTTGCATTTCTGGTTGGCTCATGAACTCGATGAAGCGCACCGCGTTGTCATAGTTGGCGGCATTGACAACCACGCCGGCACTGTTCACGTTGAAGAACGCGCCTGTTTGGCC
>CAIRDJ010000285.1 GCA_903877335.1 uncultured Chloroflexota bacterium
CATTGTGTGCGCCCCTCTTCGATACCCAAACGCAACCGATCTACTTCGCTAACTTGATTGTTCATCGTGATAGCGCGATTCATGACTGGGAGGGGTTGCGTGGGGCGCGTTGGGTTATCAATGAGACCAGTTCCTATTCGGGGTATCACGGGCTATTGGCGCACTTAGCACGACATGGGGAGTCGCTCCATTACTTTTCACAGGTGGTTGCCAGCGGGACGCACGCGCATTCAGCGCAATGGGTGGCAGACGGGCGGGCGGATGTCGCCAGCTTAGACCATAGTGTCTATGATTATCTGCTCGTTCATCAGCCCCACCTCATGGA
The DNA here is from genome assembly GCA_903877335.1 of uncultured Chloroflexota bacterium. Classification (GTDB taxonomy): domain Bacteria; phylum Chloroflexota; class Anaerolineae; order Aggregatilineales; family Phototrophicaceae; genus CAIRDJ01. The sequence goes on from CAIRDJ010000285.1 coordinate 326, forward strand.
ACAGGTGCGCGTGATTCAGCGTTTAGCATTGCACACCGCGCCTCCATGGATCGTTCACCCTGATTTGCCACCAGCTACGCGCCAAGCGGTGCGCTCGGTTTTGTTGCACATGCCCCCCCAAGCCCCCACACAGGGAGGAGTGCGCCAGTGGGTGACGATTGACGATCATGACTATGACCCCCTGCGCCACGTCTATCAAGATAGCAAGCGTTTATCAGAAGGAGACCGTGCATGACCGAAGTTCTTCAACCTGACCACATTCTCCCCAGCAGACCTTTCACCCACCCCGACCACAGCACAAGCGATCTCGCCATGCTGAACCGTATGCTGGGGCTATTGCGCCAATGGCTTCCTAGCCTGTTGGAACAGGCGGTGATGGGCAATTATCAATATGTCCAGTTTGAGGACGACCAACATACCCAACACAAAATAGTGCTACCACATCGAGACCAACTGCCCACCGCGTATGACCTCACCGCTGTCGGATTCTTTGGGCAGGCACGCGAGGTTGACCACACGCGCATCAACGAGATGGAGACCCACTTGATCGGGCAGATGGGGGACAACCTTGGTCTGATGGTCTATTACAACGTGTATATTCCTAGCGCAGGGTGGGGGAATTTGGTCTTGTTTGATGCCCCCGACACGAAGGACGCTTGGGGGTATGATGCTGTCCATCGTCAGGCGGTGGGATATTCTCCCGAACATTATCACAGCATCCGCTTACACAATGGGCGGTTGAAGGGGGCGTTGCTGGGCGAAGGGAGTATCACCCTGACCCTGACCAAATACCTAGACTTCACCCACGCGGAGAAATGGCAAGGCATCCGTCACTATGCCTAATGATGGGGTGGCGCAAAGCACACTACCGCGCCACCCCACACCTAGCGTTAAATCTCAAATGCCCATTCGCCATCACGCATGACGGTTTCAGCAGAGCCATCCGCTAGGATGCCCTCCACCGTAAGCTCGGCACTGCCAACCATGAAATCAACATGGGTTAAACTGGTGTTGCCACCGTGATTCTCAAACTCTTCTTTGCTCATGGCTTGCCCGTTCGCAATCGTCAAGCGGTAGGCAGAACCTAATGCAAAGTGACACGAGGCGTTTTCATCAAACAAGGTATTGCTGAAGACCACTCCGGATTGTGAGATGGGGGAGCTATGCGGAACCAACGCGACTTCGCCCAATGAGCGTGCGCCTGCGTCCGTTTCTAAGATATTGTTGAGCATGGA
>CAIRDJ010000286.1 GCA_903877335.1 uncultured Chloroflexota bacterium
CATCTGGCGATGCAGGCGTTACGCTTTGCAGATGACAACGCGCTTGTCTTGGCGTATTTGCGCCAACAACATCAACGCATCCCACGCGAGGCGGTGCAGGTGGGGGGCGTGCTGTTGCCCCATCCGCTCATCTTGGCAGCTGGTTTCGTCAAAGGGGGGGGCTACGCCAGCGAGCGTGATGCACTGGACGCGGTGGCGCGTGGGGACAACCTGCTCCCCGGTTGGCGTGCCCTGCCCACGCTGGTGGGCGCGGTGGAGTTCGGCAGTTTCACCCGTCACCCACGCTTGGGCAATTCAGGAACGGTGATGTGGCGTGACGTGTCCACCCTTTCCACCCAGAACCGCATCGGACTGAAGAACCCCGGCGCGTTGGCAGTGGCAGAATTTCTTGCCCGTCATCGTGCGTTTCTCCCTCCCACCTTTGGGATCAATCTTGCCGTCACGCCCGGCGTGGAATCGCTCCAACAAGAGACGGACGACATCCTAGCGAGCGCAGACTTCTTCTTGCAACGCGCCATCCGTCCAAGCTGGTTCACGCTCAACTTGAGTTGTCCCAACACCGAAGATGATCCCAACGGCAACCAAACCCACCACAAGACCGAACACCTCACCACCGAACTGGTCAAACAATTGGGGGAGATTCCGCTATGGATCAAGGTTAGCCCGAACTTGAGTGCCGAACAGTACGCGGGGATTTGGCAGGCGTGCCAAACTGGGGGCGCACGCGCGATCATTGCCACCAACACCCAAGCCGAACCCACGCCTGACCAGCGCACGGTAGCTGGGGTGGGCGGGGGGCGGTTGTTCCCCTCCGCGTTGAAAGCCGTCCGCACGCTGACCCAACTCAAACAGGCAGCTCACGCTTCGTTGGATGTGATCGCGTGCGGTGGCGTTTTGGATGGCAGAACGTATGATGCCTATGCCAAGCGTGGGGTGGTGGCGATGCAATATTGGAGCGCAATGGTCTACCGTAGCCCGTTGGCGGCGGCACTCATCTTGAACGAAAGGAAGCAATCCGCATGACCTATTCCGAGCAAGTGGCACAAGCACTGATCGACTTACGCGCGTTCGGCTATACGCCTGACCAACCGATCACCTTCAAAAGTGGTATTCTGTCCCCGGTCTACATTGACAACCGCATCTTGCCCTTTCATCCGTTCCAATGGCGCACCGTGATTATGGCGTTCGCCCAGTTGATCGCGCATGAACAACTGGCGTATGACGCGCTGGCAGGCATTGCCACCGCTGGTATTCCACATAGCTCCGCGCTGGCGTTTCACTTGCAACAACCGTCCCTGTTCATCCGCAAGGAAGCAAAAGGGCACGGCACACAGAAGCGCGTGGAGGGGGGGGATGTGCAAGGGAAGCACGTCTTGCTGGTGGAAGATTTGGTGACAATGGGCGGGAGTAGCTTGGATGGTGTGGCAGTCCTGCGCGAGGAAGGCGCAACCGTCACCGACTGTTTGGCAATCGTCACCTATGGCTTTGAAGAGACCGCCCAACGCTTTGCGGATGCAAACGTGCGCTTGCATGTGCTGTTAACGTTTGATGAACTGGCGCGATATGCTGTTCAAGCGCGTTACCTCCCTGAAGGCGCGGTAGAAACCATTGAAGCGTGGCGACAGAACCCCCACCAATGGGGACGCTGAATGGACATCGAACGCAAATACCACCAACGGGTGCAACACACCCAATCGTTGCTATGCGTGGGGTTGGATGCAGATCGGGCAAAGATTCCCGCCCCTTTTATGCATGAGGCAACGCCCCAGTTTGCTTTCAATCGTTGGATCATTGAGCAGACTCATCCCTATGTGAGTGCCTACAAACCGAACACCGCCTTCTATGAGGCACACGGGGCGCAAGGGTGGCGCGAGCTACGCTTGACGATGGACTACCTACACGAGTTCCACCCGGAGATTGTCACCATCTGTGATGCCAAACGCGCGGATATTGGCAACACCAATCAGGGGTATGTACAAGCCATCTTCGATGAACTCGGTTTTGATGCCATCACGCTTCACCCGTATCTGGGGCAAGAGGCGTTGTCCCCCTTCTTAGAGCGCACCGATAAGGCTTCCATCATCTTGGTGCGCACCTCCAACCCCGGCGCACAGGAATTACAACATCTGCCAGTGGGCGGGCAACCCCTGTGGGAAGTGATCTTGTCGAAAGTGGCGCACGAATGGAATCGCCATGGGAACTGTATGGCGGTCATTGGGGCAACAGCACTAGACGACCTCGCGCGTGCGCGTGCGCTTGCCCCTGATCTGACGTTCTTGGTGCCGGGCGTGGGGGCACAAGGTGGAGATGCCGAAGCGGTGTTACGGGTGGGGAAGGCATCCAACGGGTTAGGGCTAATCGTGAACGCCTCGCGCGAGGTGATCTTTTCTGCTGACCCTGCCTCAACTGCGCGCCGAATGCATGGACAATTGATGCCCAATTCGTGAAAAATCACTTAGTTCCGTGTGAGGTTATTCCTTATTATTCTGGGCGCAATGTTGTACAGTGTGCTTGGCAAATCATTAAGGAGTGAGCCTCATTATGTCTAGCCTGCAAAAAGAATTTCTCTCGCATAAGTCTGCTCTGGATGCTATTTTCAAACCCAGAAGTGTCGCCGTAGTAGGTGCAACCGAGCGCATGGGCGCGGTTGGGCGTACTATCCTCTACAACCTGATTAGCAGTCCGTTCGGTGGGGTGGTTTATCCAGTGAACCCAAGCCGAGAAGCCGTTCTTGGGGTCAAGGCATACTCATCTCTCTCCGCGTGTCCGAGTCCTGTTGACCTCGTGGTCATCGTCACCCCCGCCAAAACCGTCCCTGCCCTCATTCAGGAAGCGGTGGACAACGGCATTCAAGGCGCGATCATCATCTCAGCTGGCTTCAAAGAAAGTGGACCCGAAGGCGTGGCGGCAGAACACGAAATTTTGCGCATTGCCGACGGGAAGATGCGCATCATCGGACCCAACTGCTTGGGTGTGATGAACCCGATCAGCGGACTGAACGCGACTTTTGCCGGGGCAATGGCGCGTCCGGGCAACGTTGGTTTCTTAAGCCAAAGTGGGGCGATGTGTACCTCTGTTCTGGATTATAGCTTTGAAGAGAACGTTGGCTTTAGCGCGTTCATCTCCATTGGCTCAATGTTGGACATCGGTTGGGGTGATTTGATCTACTATCTGGGGGATGACCCCAACACCCACAGCATCATCATCTACATGGAATCGGTTGGGGATGCCCGCTCATTCTTGTCGGCTGCGCGTGAAGTTGCGCTTAAGAAGCCGATCATCGTGGTGAAGGCGGGGCGCACCCAAGCTGCCGCTGCGGCTGCGGCTTCGCACACTGGCTCACTCACGGGGAGTGATGATGTGTTGGATGCTGCTTTCCGTCGCGTGGGGGTGTTGCGCGTGGATGAGATTTCTGAGATTTTCTACATTGCGGATGTATTGGGCAAACAAAAATTACCCAAAGGCAACCGACTTTCCATCATCACCAACGCCGGCGGACCGGGTGTATTGGCAACCGACGCGCTCATCCGTGGCGGGGGCGAGCTTGCGCCCATCTCCAGCGACACGATGGACGCGCTCAATCAGTTCTTGCCCTCCGCCTGGAGCCATAGCAACCCGATTGATATACTAGGCGATGCCACCCCCGAGACGTATGCCAAGACGTTGGAGGTTGCTGCTAATGACCCGTTAGCGGATGGGCTTTTGGTGGTCTTGTCCCCCCAAGCCATGACCGACCCCACGCGCACCGCCGAACTGTTGATGCCTTACGCCAAGCTAGACAAGCCCGTCATTGCCAGTTGGATGGGCGGGGCAAGCGTTTCACGCGGGAATCAGATTTTGGCACAAGCCGGCATCCCGTGTTTCCCCTTCCCAGATACCGCCGTGCAACTCTTCAATTATTTGTGGAAGTACAGCGACAGCTTGCGCGGTCTGTATGAAGTTCCCCAAGCTGCTGAGGATGAAGAGGGCTACGACCGCGAGGCGGTGCGCCAAGTTTTGGCGGATGTCCAAGCGCAAGGGCGCAAGATTCTGACGGAAACGGAATCGAAAGCGGTGATGGCATCCTACGGCATCCCCATTGTGCAAACGCTCACCGCACAAACCCCTGAGGAAGCGGTTGCGTGTGCGCAAAAGATCGGCTATCCCGTCGTGGTCAAGCTCAATTCCGAAACCATCACCCACAAGAGCGACGTGGGCGGGGTGCGCTTGAACCTCAACAGCGCGGAAGAAGTGCATACTGCCTTTGAGGCGATTCAAAAGCGCGTCACCGAGTTGTACAGCATAGCAGACTTTCAGGGGGTGTCGGTACAACCGATGATCCGCTTGGATGATGGCTATGAACTCATCGTGGGTAGCTCGGTTGATCCCCAATTTGGACCCGTGTTGCTGTTCGGTGCAGGGGGCACGATGGTTGAAATCACGAAGGATAGCGCGTTGGCGTTGCCTCCGTTGACCACCACGCTCGCCCGTCGCATGATGGAGCAAACCCGCATCTTCGGCGCGTTCAAGGGCATTCGTGGGCGTGACCCGGTGAATGTAGCCGAGTTAGAAAAGATCATGGTGCGCTTTGGTCAATTGGTGGTGGAACATCCAATCATTGCCGAGATGGACATCAACCCGTTGTTCGTTTCCGACAAGCGCATTGTGGCGTTGGATGCCCGCATTGTTGTTCATCCTGCCGAAACCTCTGTGCAGTCATTGCCGCCGTCTGCTATTCGCCCCTACCCAGTGCAGTACATCTCCACGCACACCACCGCTGACGGCGAAACGCTCACGATACGCCCCATTCGCCCAGAAGATGAACCGCTTTCGGTGGCGTTCCACATGGGCTTGAGCGAGCAAACCGTCAAGCTACGCTACATGTATGATTTCCCGCTTGAGGAACGCATCACGCATGAC
>CAIRDJ010000287.1 GCA_903877335.1 uncultured Chloroflexota bacterium
ATTGATTGCCTACAACGTTTTGTCTATCCGTATATCGATTTTGAATCCTACCGTGCGTTGGCGCGTCAACCTGAAGTACGCTTCTTGATTTCCAACACCACTGAGACGGGCATCCGCTATGATGCTCAAGACCATTTAGCCGACACCCCCGCCACGACCTTTCCTGCCAAGCTGACGCAATTCCTACACGAACGCTTTCAACACTTTGAGGGAGACACCGGACGCGGTTGTATCATCCTCCCCACTGAGTTGATTGTGAATAACGGGGATGAGTTGCGCCGTATCGTCTTACAGTATGCCACACAATGGGAGCTTTCCCCGTCGTTTGTGGCATGGGTGACGGAGGCAAATCTATTTTGTAATACTTTGGTGGATCGCATTGTCAGCGGTGCACCCACTGCCGAACAGGCACAAGCCCTAACCGAGCGCATTGGCTTAGAAGATCGCCAATTGGTGATGGCGGAATGGTATCACAGTTGGGTGATTGAAGCCCCTGCGCGTTTACACGATGAACTACCCGTTCGGGGAACGGGCTTGGGCGTGCAGATTGTGACCGATGTTGAACCGTATCGTCAAACCAAAGTGCGCATCCTGAACGGGTTACATACTTCGATGCTCCCCCTAGCGTGCTTCTTGGGCGTTGAAACCGTGCATGAGGCCATGAATCACCCCGCCCTCAGTCGCTGGATTCAAGCGTTGGTCTATGATGAGATCATCCCCTCGATGAGCCTTAATGAAGAGGAGTTGCGGGAATTTGCTAACGCAGTCTTAGAGCGTTTCAATAATCCCACCCTCAAGCACCGCTTCGCCAGCATCGCCCTCAACACGCTCTCAAAAGTGAGGGTGCGCCTTATCCCCAGCATCCAAGCCTATCAAGCCCAGTATGGCACGTTGCCCCCACGTTTGGTATTGGCACTGGCGGCAATCATCCGCTTCTATCAAGGAACATGGAACGAGCAACCGCTCCCCATCCAAGATGAAGCGTGGGTTGTGGAATGGTTCGCCCAATTGTGGCAGACCCCCATGTCCCCTGCCGAACGCGCTCAAGCTGTCCTCAGCAACGAGGCACTATGGGGAGAAAACTTGCTCAATGTGGACGGGTTGCCCCACGCACTGGCAGAGGCACTGACTCGCCTAGAGGCGGAGACGCTTCTCTCGCTCTTGCAAACCTAAGGGTGTCATGCGCTGTATTGTAGGGGATGAAGGCATAAACCCATAGGCGAAGCGTTTTTACAACTTGACACAATGCCCACTATATCGTATTTTTACGATATAAATTCGTGAGAGGTACAGAGAAATGCATACACTTCCTGTAGCAATTATCGGAGCGGGGCCGGTGGGGTTAGCCACTGTAGCACGCTTGATAGAACGCGACCTACCCTTTGTCATTTTAGAAGCTGGCTCACGTGTGGGAACAGCACTCTTGGATTGGGGGCATGTCCACACATTTTCTAACTGGGGGGAGAACATCGACGACGCGGCACAAATGCTTTTAGAGCAGGCGGGGTGGCAAGCACCCAACTTGACCGACTTCCCCACTGGGGCGGAACTCGTGGAACGCTACTTGCAACCGCTGGCGGATTTGCCACAGATCGCCCCACACTTGCACCTGAATAGCCGTGTAACAGCTGTGGCACGTCAACGCTTGGACAAGATGAAGGACAACCAGCGCGAAGCAGCCCCGTTCGTTGTGCGTTACCTTCAGCCAGAAGGAGAGGCAGAGGTGCTGGCACAGGCGGTGATCGATGCCAGCGGAACATGGATGAACCCCAACCCGCTCGGCGCAAACGGATTGACCGCGTTGGGAGAGACCCAAGCACGCGCTCATATTTTTTACGGCATCCCGAATGTACTCGATACCGACCGCGCACGCTACGCCAATCGGCGCGTTATGGTGGTAGGCAGTGGGCACAGCGCGAATAATGCGTTGTTAGATTTGGCGACGCTTCAAGAACACGCTCCGGATACCCAAGTGTTTTGGGCGGTACGACGCACCAACATGGACAACCTCTTCGGTGGTGGGCTAAACGATGAACTGCCCGAACGAGGACGCTTGGGGCTACGCTTGCGCGGATTGTATGATCGCGGGCAACTCACGACGTTGGCAGGCTTCTTGATCCAGCAGGTACAGCTTACGCCGAACGGGGTGAGCGTGATGGCAGAAGATGGACGCTTGGCAGAGGTGGATGAGATCATTTGTGCCACCGGCTTACGCCCCGACTTGAGCTTCTTGCGTGAAGTGCGCATCCAGCTTGACCCCGCCGTAGAGAGTACGCCCACGCTTGCCCCAATGATCGACCCGAACCTCCACAGTTGTGGCACGGTGCGCCCACACGGCGAGGCAGAATTGCGCCATCCAGAAAAGAACTTCTACATTGTCGGGATGAAAAGCTACGGACGCGCCCCCACGTTCTTGCTCAAGACAGGCTATGAGCAAGTGCGTTCGGTGGTGGCGGAGTTGGCAGGCGATCATGAGGCCTCGCGTAAGGTGGAATTGGTCTTGCCCGAAACAGGGGTATGTTGTGGCACGGGCGGAAGCACCATCGCGCTAGATGCCATTGCTTTTCCCGTGCTGAGTGCATCACGGTCAAGTTGCTGTTAGAAAACCAACTCCCCCACAACCGAACGTGCGCGCAACATTCATGAACCTGTCATAAGGCTAGTGATTGTCCGCCTACAAGATGATGACTTGGTGAGTCATTGTCACCAGGCAACACAACCAACTGCAGACCCCACCAATCGTTCCGCACAAGATTGCCGAACGAAGCGGAAGACATTCATGATGCGCTTCTTGCAGGTTCTTCTTTGTCACGTACACTCACCTGTTGAGCGATATAATCGGCAAAAGCGGTCATCAACCAGCGAGCATGCTCGCCCACTTGCCCACCATGAATGAGGGTACCGTCAATCTTCACGACGGGCACAACCTGTTTATTGGCGGCGGTAATCACCACCTCATCCGCCGTCAACAGCGTGCTGAGGGGGAGGTCAGTCTCATGAACGGTGTAGCGCGTGGCAAGCACCTCTAACACGCGCCCACGTGTGATCCCTAGCAATAGGTTATCCTTCGGCGTGATGACCTCCCCGTTCGGCAAGAAGGCGAAGACGTTGGTCGTGGTGCCCTCGGCGACGTGATGCTGACGGTCAACATAGAGTGCCTCAACTGCCCCTACCGCGCTGGCGCGTTTTTGGGCGAGGATGGCTTGGGTATAAAGCAGGCTTTTCGCACGGGGCAAGTAGCGGTCTTCATGCACGGTGATGACCGCCACCCCGTCGGTGTACCAATGCGTGGGTTGGGGATGGAGTGGCTCGATGTAGATCAACAGGCGCGGACGTCCAGCAGGGGTGATGAAGTTGGGAGAATCTCCGCCAGTAATCACCATGCGGATAGTGGCTTCGCTAAAGTCGTTGCGTGCTAACGTCGCGTGAACCAGCTCCGACAAGGTGGCATCGCTCCAGGGTACGGGAATCTCTAATGCTTCTGCACTGCGTCGCAGGCGTTCAAGGTTGCGTTCTATTTGTACAGGTCGCCCGCCATACGTGCGAAAAAAATCGAACACGCCGTATCCGCGCACAACCGCCAAATCAGTAACGGGCAACTCGGCGGATTCCGCCAAGACCATTTCCCCATCTATACAATACACCTTTGCCATTGCACCTTCACTCCCTTCACTCTCTTCAGTCCACCAAGCGATCCGACGTGGCGATCAAACCTTCTAAAATTTGTTGGCGTGAATAGCCCAATACATTCATTTGAAATTGCAACGTGCGCACATCCAGCAGGATGTACACCGCATCGGCAAAGTAAGATGATTGGGCGTGCGTGCCCAGCTTGCCCATCAAGCCTAGAATGGTTTGTCGCCACCATAAATGGGCAGAATGGTTCAGCATGGTCATGCTCCCCTCCACAGTTTGCACCCTCAACAGGGGCGCGTTTCTCAATACGAAATCCAGCACCTGCTCCACAAACCAATACAGCGCCAAGCGAGGTTGAGGTTCTTCCTGTAGGTGGGTTAGCACGCGCATTTGTAGCTGGCGCATGTCATGATCCAACAGGGCATCGCACACTTCACCTTTGTTCTTGAAATGCCGATAGAGCGTCCCCTTGCCCACTTGTGCGGTCTCTGCGATTTCGGACATAGAAACCGCGTCCACACCGCGCTTATGGAAGAGCGTTTCCGCCACTTGAATGAGCAGTTCACGGTTGCGTCGCGCATCGGCACGACTAGAACATTCGGAATGGGGAAGAAGCAAGGGGTCGTCTAGCATGTTGGTTATCCTTCGTATGCCTTCACTTTAACACCCCCTACCCAGTTGATGGGAAGGCTACTAGGGCGCACCCCTACCTGTTTTTGAAAGTGGATTTCTGACAACTTGCGCGAGGTGTCCCTGCTAAAGTTTTGTACCATTGCAACGACCACCCCATCCAACCCGTTTAGAGCGCGTGCCCCATACACGTTAGGTTGCTTGCGGGCACATTCGGTAGCGATGTCTAGTTCATCATGCCCAATGCTGTAATTGTTGCGTAGACTGGTGTGGCTATCATTCATCATGCGCCCAACCGTGACGAAAGCATTCGCCTTGAGCATCTCGGTTGCAAGGATGACCCGCGCGTTCTCGGTGAGGATGTGGCGTGCCCGCATGAAGTGGTCATCATGCAGGTCGTCGCGGTCTTTCTCAAAGCGCGTCATGCTCAAGTCGCGCAAGGATTGCACCCGAAACAGGCGAATCACCTCTAAGACTTCATCGGTGCGTTGGTGCAAGATGGCTTCTACGTCGGTAGCACGGCGTTGGGTGTCCAGCAAGAACACAGCAGAATCACGCGAGAACGGGGTAATTTGCACCTCGCGGGTTTTCAGGTCAACCGTACACACGGACTGCGCGGGGGTACGCAAGAGCGAAAGCACCTGCGCGGTGTAGTAGTGGCCCCCCACCCATTCACGCATGGCGCGGGTGGCAAGATACGCCAACACGGTATGATTGAGGCTTAATTGGGCAGAGGACATGAACCCATATAGAAAGCCTACCAACAAAGACGGGACTTGCCCTAGTTCAATGTGCGTGGGAATATCCGTTGCTAACGTTGCCTCCCAACCTTGAATGGGGTGTTCTTGTTCATTGAACGCCCAAGCCACTCCACGCAAATAATTCTGCCAAATACCGCTTGCATGCTCAAAGCTATCGAGGTTAAAGGTCTCGGTTTCCCCGCTGTCCACATCGTGCACCAGCACCATGCGGTCAGAGCGCGGACGTAGCGCGATCTGGGTATATAGATCGGTATTGCCAAGTAAGACGTATCCATCATGGTAATCGGTATGACTCCCTAACAAGGTCAGGGTGGCAGGAACCGAGATCAGGGTACTGGGTTGTGCTTGAAAACGCTCTTCAAAGCCGGCGATTACACGTTCAGTCGCCACCATTTGAGTTCTCCCTAAAAGTGCTTAACCCTTTAAGTCTACCACATCCTCCCCCAAAATGATATGATGCCATCGCTCTCATGATTTGGTGGGGGATTCCCCCTGATGGTGCGCAAGGGAGTTATGATTTATGTGTGGCATTTGTGGAACGCTCAACATTGATCAACCGTCGCAACAGCACACCCTAGAGGCAATGTGTGCAGCAATGCTTCATCGTGGACCAGACGAAGATGGCTTTTTCGTGCAGGGCACGATTGGGTTGGGCATGCGGCGGCTCAAGATCATTGACCTAGCAACCGGAAAGCAACCCATCACCAACGAAGATGGAAGCGTGCAGGTCGTTTACAACGGGGAAATCTACAACTACCCCACGTTGCGCCAGCA
>CAIRDJ010000288.1 GCA_903877335.1 uncultured Chloroflexota bacterium
CAACTATTGGGCAAACTTCGTCCGTCAGACCGCTTTCTACTATGCCCCGCGTGGGGTGCATCGGTTCATCGTGTGGAACGAACCCGACATCAGTGCGGACACCTATGGCTTTGAGTTTGCAGGGGAGGTTGAGGACTATGCACACTTACTCAAGTCTGCTTACCTTGCCGCCAAACAAGGCAACCCATCCGCACAAATTCACCTTGCCGGTACCACCTACTGGCACGATGTCAATGCGGGACGTGCGTTGTACTTGGAGCGTCTGTTAGAAGTTCTCGCCAAAGATGCCGAAGCTGTGCAACATGACTACTATTTTGATGTGGTCAGCTTGCACATTTATTTCCGCACAGATTCCATCGTCGATATTGTGGAAGCCACTCGCGCGGTTTTGAAGCGATACGGTTTGGAAGATAAACCTATTTGGATCAATGAGTTTAATGCTCCTCCCACGCAAGACCCTGCTTGGTTGGTGGATCGTCCGACTTATCCTTACACACTAGAGCAACAATCCGCTTTCATCGTACAAGCAAGTGCGCTCTCCTACGCGCTAGGGGTTGAACGCATTGCTGTTTATAAACTGTTCGATCAAGACTTGCCAGCTAACCAAGAATCTTTCGGGTTACTCCGTCCCGACCAAACCCCACGTCCTGCTTTCTATGCGTACCAAGCGGTTATTCAACACTTCACGGATGTTCGACAAGCGGCATTCTATCAAACGGATGCATTGGATGCGGTCATGATGCAACATGAAGACGACACCTATACGCTGGTGGCATGGGCGCGAACGGATCGCCCTGTTGAATTGACGCTTGAGGGGGAGGGCATGGGGAGCAATACGCTTGAGCAGATTGCTTTAGATGGAACAGTAGAACGCATCCCTTTGGGTTTAGAAGGGTTACAATGGATGTTGATGCCTGCCTTGTGCAATGGGCATGATCCATCCGTACCGTGTCCTGTTGGGGGCGCACCTCTCATCCTCTCTCAACTTTCAGCAGGGCTTACGGTTTACGAGAACAATCCTATGGGTAAAATACCACTTGATTTTAACTTTGGAGTGAACGAATAGCATGGGTGATGAACTTACCATAAACGGTAAATCTTTCTCATATGGTGGGCAAGCAGTCATTGAGGGGGTCTTGATGCGCGGAGCGCACACCGCCGCAGTGGCTTGTCGCAATCCTAAGGGGCAAATTGTCATACACGAAACCCCGCTTAACCAACAGTTGTATCGCGGTTGGATCATCAAAACCCCTTTCTTGCGTGGGTTAGTTTTATTGTGGGATGCGATGGGTTTGGGAACACGCGCCCTGATGTGGGCGGCAGATATTGCATTGGATGAAGAGGGCGAAGATACGCCTTCGTTTGATGGTGCGCTTGGATGGGGAACCATCACGCTTTCATTGTTGATGGCGGTTGGGTTATTTTTCATGATTCCTTTGTTCACCTCGCGCGGAATCGAAGCTGGCTTAAGTCTGGTTTTAGCGAATATGAGTGAAGCGTCTTTCCTGCGTCATTTCTTGACCAACTTGTTAGAAGGGCTTGTGCGCTTGTTCATGGTGGTGGGTTACATCTGGTTGATCGGACGTATCCCCGATGTAAAACGCTTGTTTGGTTATCATGGGGCAGAACACAAAACCATCAACGCTTATGAAGCTGGCGCAGAACTCACCCCTGAAGTTGTCCAAACTTTTCCCATTGAACATCCCCGTTGCGGAACGGCATTCTTGTTGAATGTGGTTGTTGTCAGCGTGTTGGTCTTTGCGCTGGTCGGTGATCCCGGTTGGATTTGGTTGATCTTATCCCGCATTGTGTTGATCCCGGTGGTCGCTGGCATCGCCTACGAATGGTTGCGCTGGTCTGCTAAACACATGCACAATCCTATCGTTTCCATTTTGATTAAGCCCAATCTTGCGCTTCAGCATCTGACGACCAATGAGCCTGATTTAGGGATGATCGAGACAGCGATTGTCTCTTTCAAGCGCGTTCTGTTGGCAGAATCCATCATCACCGAAGCAGACGCTTCGATTCCAGAAGCGCGTCCTGAATACGCTTCTCCCACTTTTGCAACGCAATCTGCTAAGTGATATGGGGGGTAGGATAGATCCTGTCCTACCCCACTCGTACTGCTCTATCTTTCGTCCAGTAAACGCTTCAACTCATAAAGCGTGGTGAGCGCTTCTAGTGGGCTAAGCGCATTGACATCAATCTTGCGCAGGGTCTCCACGACTTCATGAAACTCCTCAATGCGCTCGATAATCGGGTTGGGTAGGTCTGCCTCATCATCAGTTACGATGATTGTAGGAGGGTTTACAGTAGGGGGTTCAACACGAAAACCGCTGGAGTTGCGCTCAAGGTGGGTTAGCAATTCACGGGCGCGTTTGATAACCCACGACGGCATGCCAGCAATTTGGGCGACATGCACCCCATAACTTTGATTTGCGCCGCCGTATGCCACCTTATGCAAAAAGGTGATTTCGTCCCCGTGTTCTGCTACCGTGACATTGTAGTTGATACAACGTGGGAGAATATTCGGTAGCTCAGTTAGCTCATGATAATGGGTGGCAAACAAGGTGCGGGTATTCAATTGTGGGTTGTTGTGAATGTATTCTATGACCGCTCTGGCAATTGCCAACCCATCATAAGTGGAAGTTCCCCGCCCAACTTCGTCCAAGATCACTAAACTACGTTTAGAACTGCCAGACAGTAACCGAGCAGTTTCGACCATTTCCACCATGAAGGTACTCTGTCCCGCATGGATTTCATCTTGTGCGCCAATTCGCGCAAAGATGCGATCCGCCACCCCGATGATGGCTTCTTGAGCAGGCACGAAACTACCGATTTGTGCCATCAACATGATGAGGGCAACCTGTCGAATATAAGTGGACTTGCCCGACATATTCGGACCGGTGATGATATGAATGCGAGATTGCTCATTGAACAGGGTGTCGTTTGGGACATAGCGCGTATCTCTGTTCATGCCAATTTCTACGACTGGATGCCGTCCACCAGTAATCCTGAGAACGTTCTCCGCTGTTAGGACGGGACGAACATAACCCTGCCGAACAGCTACCTCTGCCAGAGACAATAAAGCATCCAGATGGGCAATTGCTTCTGCTGTTCGTAAAATCTGCTGACTAAACTGCCCAACCTGTTCACAAATATCGTGAAATAATTTGCGTTCAATGGCTAGAATTTCATCTTCGGCATTGAGCACTAATGTTTCATAGTCTTTCATTTCTGGGGTGATGAAGCGTTCTGCGTTGACAAGGGTTTGCTTGCGGATGTACTCCTCTGGTAGGTGGTCAGACTGGGTACGACTGACCTCAATGTAGTAACCGAAGACCTTGTTGTAGCCCACTTTCAATTTGGGGTTGCCGGTGCGTTGGCGTTCGACATTTTCTAAATTGGCAATCCAGTCTCGTGCGTTTTTGCTACGCTCCACTATGTTATCCAATTCGCTTGAATACCCCGCTTTAATCGTCCCGATCTTATTCAACACGACCGAAGCATCCTCGTCGATGGATCGTTCAATCAAGAGCACCACTTCTCGACACGGATCTAGGCGAGCGTTGATGGGATCGAACGGCGCAAGATCAATCAGGCGTTGTTGCACTTCGGGGATCGTGATGAGTGCCGTTGCAAGGGCGAGGAGATCACGCGGGTTAGCCTTCTCAATGAGCACACGGTTAGTCAATCGTTCCAAGTCGGGAATATCTTTTAGCCCTTGCTGTAAATGAGCGCGAAGCACGGCATCTTGCGTGAGGCAAGAAATGGCATCATAGCGACGGTTGAGCCTCTGTATTTCTAACAAAGGTTGGCTCAACCACGATCGCAGGAGGCGCGCCCCCATTGGGGTGTGCGTTCGGTCTAGCACGCTCAAGAGACTGCCTTTATTGGTTTGTCCTCGAAGGGTCTCGGTGAGTTCTAAGTTGCGTCGGGTGAAAGGGTCTAGGATCATGAACGTGCTGGTTGTATACGTCCGAATTTTCGTGAATTGGTTGAGTTGGGTGCGCTGTGTTTCTTTGATGTAGGTCAGGACGGCACTGGCGCATCCTGTCGCTAAGGGGAGATTTTCTAAACCGTAGCCCTCGAGGGTTGCTACATGGAAATGATCCTTGAGTTGTTGCCTGCCGCGCACAATCTCAAATTTCCAATCCGCTTGGCTACTCAAATGGATGCCGGGCGGAAGCGTCACCCCACGTTTTGCCCACGCTTCTGGCAGGATAATTTCTTTGGGCATCAAGCGCGTTAGCTCCTCCAAAACCAAAATGGCGACATTCTCGTCTTTGTCCCCACCCAATTCAGTAACCGCAAATTCACCAGTGGAGATGTCTGCATACGCGATGCCGGCTTTTTTCCATTCGCCTGTTTCAGGATTGCCTCCCGGTAAAAGAGCAAGCAAGTAATTGGATTGGCGGTCGGTCAATAAGCCAGGTTCAAGCACGGTGCCGGGGGTGATGACGCGCGTCACCTTGCGCTCCACAGGGCCTTTGCCGGTGACATTGCCAACTTGGTCACAAACGGCAACATGATATCCCCGTTCAATTAGCTTGGGAATGTAGCTATCGACAGCGTGGTACGGGATACCTGCCATCGGAATGCGCTCATCTCCCCTGCCGTTGCTACGTCCTGTTAGGGCAATATCTAGTTCGCGAGAGGCTATCTTGGCATCTTCATCAAACATCTCATAAAAGTCTCCCAATCTAAACAACAGGATACATTCGGGGTGTTGGGCTTTGATATCAAGATATTGCTGGCGAGCAGGGGTGTTGTTTCCCATCATGGGGGTGCCTTACCTTTTACGTGTGAAGTGTTTGGTGGGATAATGTATTATATCAATAAAGATAATCAATTCAACAGCATAAGGAGGGTTATTGTGAATGATGGCAAAATTGTTATCGGTGTAGATTTAGGCGGAACACGCTTGCGGACAGCACAACTGGATACACGACTCCATATCTTAAAGCGTGAGGAAATCTTATCGCTGGCGCATGAAGGACTGGATGCGCTCATTGAACGCATCAAGCACCAAATTCGATTGGTCTTGCCGAGTGATTTTTCCCAAGTGATGGGGATTGGTGTTTCGGTGCCGGGTCCATTGAATCCCGTGACGGGGGTGGTGGTGGCTCCACCAAACTTGCCGGGTTGGCATAACGTCCCCCTGCAGCGGATTCTACAAGAGGAGTTTTCCTGTCCGATCTATTTGGGTAACGATGCGACGGTTGCCTGCCTTGCCGAAACCCTTCGCGGAGCAGCACAAGGCTTTCGCCATGTAATCTTCATCACCGTTAGCACTGGCGTGGGGGGTGGGGCAGTGGTGGATGGCTTATTGCTCAATGGAAAGTCGGGTCTTGCAACGGAGTTTGGGCATCTTGTTATCATTGCAGATGGGGAGCATGTTTCCTCCATTGAGCGCGAAGCTGCAGGACCTGCGTTAATTCGCCGTGTCAAACGCCTGCTTGCTGAAGGGCAATCAAGCATGATTACTGGCATGGTCAATGGAAACCTTGATGAGATTCATGGTGGGCATATCGGAGATGCCGCACTGCAAGGGGATGCTGTTGCCTTAGATGCTGTTAACTATTCTGCGCATATTATGGGCTTGGGAATTGTAACGCTTTTGCACGCCTTCAACCCGGAAGTGATTGTGATGGGTGGGGGAGTCGTGAATGGGTTGGGTAATTTGTATCTTGATCGTATGTGGCAAACGATTCGTAAGCATGCTTTGGACCCTGCCTATTGGCAAGATTTAGTCATTGTCCCCGCTACACTGGCGGAGGATGTGAGTGTGATCGGAAGTGCGTCTTTGGTTTTGACAAAGGGTGGATTGACCAACGTCTCTGAAGTTGCACAATTGATAATGGGTCAAGGTTAATTTAGTTGAGGCGGAGATGGTGTTATACTTTGCGTG
The DNA here is from genome assembly GCA_903877335.1 of uncultured Chloroflexota bacterium. GTDB lineage: Bacteria > Chloroflexota > Anaerolineae > Aggregatilineales > Phototrophicaceae > CAIRDJ01. Next base: position 5,912 of record CAIRDJ010000288.1, read on the forward strand.
AAGGCAATGAAAAACTAGGGTCGCTATGAAACGGTGGTTATGCTAACTGTATATGATGCACGTGTTCGTCAGCGTGATTTTCTGCTAGAAATTACCCGCGCCCTCACCGCCCAACTCGATTTGGCAGAGGTGCTCAAGATGGTGCTTCATGCTTCGGTGGTGATGTTGGCAGGGGAAGTTGGGTTGATTGCCTTGCGTGAGTCTGGCGCATCCTTTCGGGTGCGTGCGACGCTTGGCATTGACCTCAAACACCTTTCCGAGTTGTCAAGCTATCTAGCTGACTTGCTTGTTAATGAGGACGGCACCTTAGATAATGAAACCCTCAATGACCAGTTAAAATTGTTGGGGGGGATGCTCAACCCCAAGTTGCGTCAATCGGTTGCCTTACCCCTCATGGTTGCCAATGAGCCACTGGGTTTATTGGTGGTGTTTCGCCAGCACAGGGGCACAGCTTCGGTGGATGATCTGCAGATGCTCCAGAGCTTTGCGGACCAAGCCGCCATTGCCGTTCACAACGCCAAACTTTATGCTCAAGTTGAACAAGAGCGACGACGCTTGAGCGCGATCCTGCAACATAATGCAGATGGCATCATGATTTTGAATACCCAATTGAACATCATGAGTTTTAACTACGCGCTAGAAAAAATCACGGGTTGGAAAGCATCGGAAGCCTTGAACCAACCCGTTGACCGAGTGTTCCAGTGGGAGCGCAAAGACGAGGGAGATTTATCGGGGGCGATTGCAGAGGGGTTTCCCTTCCGTGATTGGGACGAAGAAGAACCCCTTTATGTGCAAGGAGACTTGACCCGTAAGGATGGGTCTCAGGTGAGTATTGGCATCACGTATGCGCCACTCTTCAATCGTAGCGGACAGTGGGTGAATTTGATTGCGAATGTGCGTGATGTGACGAATTTTCGTCGCGCTCAAGAATTACAAAATATCTTTGTGTCCACCATCTCGCATGAGCTACGCACCCCCATCACACTCATCAAGGGCTATGCCAGCACCCTGAACCGCGATGACGTGGTGTGGGACCCCCAAACATTACACGATGGGCTAACAGTCATTGAGGAAGAAGCTGATCGCTTGAATGGGTTGGTGGATAACCTGTTGACCACCAGCAAGCTACAAGCCCAACGTCAGTTAGACATCCATCTGGATGCAACCAATTTGGTAGAAGTGATTCACCGCGCCGTAGAACGCCTATCCACACAATCCAGCATTCATCAGTTCTCCTTGTTATTTCCCCCCGACTTTCCTACCGTGCAAGCCGATCAGGTAGCGATTCGGCAGGTGATGGATAACTTACTGAGCAACGCCATCAAATATTCACCCAGCGGTGGCTTAATTGAAGTGGGTGGGCAATTTACCGATGATAAGGTGATTGTCTATGTTTCAGATCAGGGCATTGGCATGTCCAAAGCCGACCAAGAAAACCTCTTCCAGCGGTTTTATCGTGCAGATTCTGCGTTGAGTCGCAAGACGCAGGGGACTGGATTGGGGTTATATCTCTCAAAGGCGATCATTGAGGCACACAAGGGCACAATGTGGGTGGATAGCTTATACGGTCAAGGGTCAACCTTTTATTTTGAATTGCCACGCTAACTTTACAAGGAGCTATTTTGAACCTGAATAGAACGATCCCTGTTCAATGCCCGAAATGTGCCACTGCCTATCAAGTAACCGTTACGGTCATTGTTGATACGTCGCACAATCCGTTTGCTAAGGATTTGTTGTTGTCGGGTCAGCTGAATGTGGTACGCTGCCCACATTGTCAGTTGGAATCCGCCGTCGCTGTACCCTTGGTTTACCATGATTCACATTCGGCTAAGCTGATTACATTCGCCCCTGTGGCAATCGGCTTAAACCAAACTGAAAGCAACCGTATTCTGGACGCTTTAATGAAGGATGTAGCCAAAACTTTGGCGCAGGAGCAGGATACTTCCTATTTCTTTCGACCGACGCACGTGGGGACAATGGCAGAGCTGGTGCATGCAGTGTTGGCGGCAGATGGCATTACCGCTGGCATGGTGGAACAACAACAGTTGCGTTCGCGTTTGGTAATGATGTTTTTGCAATGCGATGAGGATTCGCTCATCGAGTTGGTTAAACAATACAACAGTCAATTGGATGAAGGTTTCTTTCAAATGTTGACCGTGGCGATTCAACAATTGGTGACACAGGGCAACGTCGAAGTCGCGGAACATTTGACGCAGGTGCAACAGACCATCGCACAGCACTCAACAGTGGGGCGCAAAATTCTAGGTGATTTAGCGTTGACGGATCAAAAAGTGCAACAGGTCGCTAGTTTGCTCAACACATTGGGAGACAGTCCGAGCCAATCCGCGTTGATGCAGATTGTCGTTGCCATATCCGATGATGTTGAACAACTGCATGCCTTTGTCGGGTTGGCACACCCACTTTTTGATGAGGCATTCTTTCAACAAGTTGCCACTGAAATCAGCGCTGAACTTGCCCAACAGATTCGTGAGATGAAAGAAAGCGTCGAGAATCATCATCGCCAGCAGATTAAGCATCGCCTCAGCTTTTTGCAACAACTGATTGTAGACGATGATCCTGAGCGACTAATGCGGGCGGGGGGAATCTATCTTGACAGACTGTTCATGGAGTTGCTCCAACAGCTTCAGCAAACAAATACAGCAGAGATTGCAGATAAACTTTCTCAGATAGAAAAAATCGCCCTTAAAATCATGGATGCACGCATGACCCCAGAAATGCGCTACTTGAGCCAGTTGCTCGATGCAGAAACGGATGCACAAATTCATAGCCTGCTTCAGAAGGCTGTACAGGATTTCGGCGTGAAGTTTTTGGGCGTGTTAGATGATATGGCAAAGGCATATCGCGAAAATGGCGAGGGGGATGTTGCGGAACAACTGGTTGTGTTCCGTCAAATTGCAGATACGATTTGGGAACAACATAACGATTAACCTACTAATGTGATATGAGACTGGTAAAATGGGAGACTTGCGTTAGTCTTTCTTGACGTAGAACTTGAGTTTAAGATGAGGAACGAACAAAATGCTGGTTAAGCCACGCACCCTTTCAATCTTGGCAGTCGCTTTTGCTGTTACTTTCTTACTGGGCACGTTATTCCTTGCACCTGTTGCGGAGGCTCAGATAGGCGGTACAGCCACCCCCACGCCTAATAGCCCGCTATGGCGTGCTTATGCTGCTGCACGAGATGCCATACAAGATGAGACCGGGGAAAATTTAGCAAGTGTGCGGTCTTACACATATGAACAAACTGAATTCATCAACGGAATTGATGATTGCGTTGAACTTGATAATCCAGCTGCTGCCCGCCCGGTGTACTTTGGGTGGACTTTCACCATCATTGCGCTGGACGGCGAAACCTATCAATCGCGCGTTAGTTTTGATTTGCAGAATGTCTCGGTCTGCGATGAGGTCGTCACGTCCGCCGCATCTACCACCACCACAACGACGACAACCGCTGTTGATCCTTCGCTCCCCGCGCCCGTTGCCGGGGCTGCATCGGGCGGATCGTTTGAATTAGGGGGACATGTTTTGGAAGTCAATACGTCCTCTATCACTATTGCTAAAAGTGCAGGGATGATCTGGATCAAGAAACAGGTCTATCACCAGCAAGGCGCAAACGCAGGAGACCTAGCAGGCACGATTAGCACCGCACATGCTAACGGCATGAAAATATTGTTGGGTGTTGTTGGGGACAAAAACGCGCTCACCACAAACTTTGATGGCTACGTTGCTAACTTTTCTAGCTATTTAGCTGGGTTGGCATCCTTTGGTGCCGATGCTATCGAAGTGTGGAATGAACCCAATATTGATCGGGAGTGGCCCGCTGGACAAATCAATGGGGCGAACTATACGCGCATGTTGGCAAGTGCATCCAACGCCATCCGCAATGCAAGTGCCAAGACGCTGGTTATCAGCGGTGCCCCTGCCCCAACAGGTTATTTCGGTGCAGCAGGCTGTACAGCTAATGGGTGTAATGATGATGTATTCATGCAACAAATGGCTGCCGCTGGGGCGGGTCAATATATTGACTGTGTTGGGTTACATTACAACGAGGGAATCGTCTCGCCTTCCACAGTAGGAGGGGACAAGCGCGGTGAATATCCGACGTACTACTTCCAAAGCATGACCCAACGCGGTTATAGTCCGTTTGGCGGTAAGCCCGTGTGCTATACCGAATTAGGGTATTTGAGTGGTCAAGGCTTTTCGCAGGCTATTCCGTCCAACTTTGGTTGGGCAGCGGAGATCACAGTGGCACAACAAGCGGCGTGGTTAGCAGAAGCCGCTACAATTTCTAAGCAACTCGGATATGTTCGGTTGATGATTGTTTGGAATGTGGACTTCCCCTATTTTACAGCGACTGATCCGATGGGTGGGTATGCAATTCGCCGTCCAGATGGCACATGCCCGTCATGCACAAGTCTTAAAACGGTGATGGGTGGTTGATCAATTTAACACTGCAAAGAACCCAAGTATGAAAAGGACTTGGGTTCTTTTTTATGACACCGACCAAAGCCAGGTATTTTCAAACAGGCAGGAGGTGGAATTTTGCCCGAAATTTACGACAGCGTTACCGATCAGTCCTGCAATTGCCTCGTGCGGGATGTTCCCCACATATCGCCCTGTTACAAACATCAATATACGCTCTTCATTTGCTACAAGCGTGAGCGAATATTTGGTGTGCGCTGGGCTAAAGCGTTCAAAAAAAACGCCTGGTAAAAACGCCATGTCTTTCCGCTCGGCGATCCCAACTGCCCCGCTTTGGTCAACGTAGGCAAGCACATAATGAGTGTCATCTACGCCACGTGCAAAAACACCACACCCTGCTATAGAATCCGCGGTGACGTTGATTGCGACAGTGGTGTTGAGAATAAATGTGCGAAAAGTGGAGCCGCGTCCCAATTGGAGCAAACTCACACCTGGCGCAATCGCCTGGACGGAACTTTCAGGGACGTGCAAGAGCAGATTTCCGCTGGGGGCGATTAACCCCTGACGTTCTAGGGTTCTAGCCACGATTACAGGGTCAGAAATAATGACATAACGCGGGATGATCCGTTCTCCCTTGACCAGCATAGGTATGGTCATGGCGAACTCATCCACTGCTACAGCAACCAAGGAATCAGAATTTGACGTGAGATTTAGCGTTGGTTTAACAGGAACGCTGATTGCATCTACCAACTGGGTGACGCGACTTCCATTGTAGAAAAACTCTACGCTCCCTTGTTGGACTAAAATGGCCAGGTCACTTTGGGAGAAGTCTTTCCGTAGTGCTGGGTGCTCTACCCAATTTGTTGAATGGTCTCCATTGGGATTGACGACGCGCCATTGCCCTAGCCGATTGATTTGAAAAATAAGGTCGTTGCTGCCATCCATGGCGATCAAACCAATTCCAATTACCCAGTCTGCTGCTTGGGCTTGCGTGACGGTGAGCGTGACGTTGAGAGAGGCATGGACGTAGAACGTAGAAAGAGCTTCTATCGCCTCGCTAGTGACCGTTAATGACGTCTGCGGTTGCGTTTGTAAGAGTGTGAGGGACTGATTTTTTACTGTGAATACTTCCTCGCCCTGTGTTGTGGACTGCCACTCTTCACCATCAACAAAGTTGTTAAGTCGATAACCATCTGCATAACCACGATAGAGTGCAAGGTTGTATGTTCCACTCGTTTGCTCAAACCCGGAAACTTCTATGCTGTAAGTTCCGCTGAATGGAATAGTGAAGGCTTCAATGACTGCATTTTTGTTTTCGTCATTGTAATCATCCACCTCATAAAGACGCGCTCCTGTTGGGCTTAAGAGCACAAGCACCGGATCCAACGTGTCTGTTGACGTTAGCACTAGCGAGATGACATCCCCTTCCACTGCGCTGAACAACCAAGTCGCTTTTTGTTGTGCCTCTAAAAACCTTGTGACACTGGAAAACGGCTCTAAGAACTCGCTGTCTTGGGCAGAGCCCGTCAGTGCGGTGCACAATACAAGTAAGCAACAGAGAATAGCAAGCGAGTGTTTCATGGCACAATGCTCTGAAGGGTTTCTACAAATTGACGAAAATCTGATGGAGTCATTTCAACACCGGTATTCCAGCGCATGCGTTCTAATTGATGTAATAGCAACTGCTCGGCACTGAGTGGCTTCGCCTTCAGGGCTTTGCTGGTTGATTTGCCACTCTCTAACAGGATGAAACGATCTGTTGCTGGATAGGTGTTAAATTCTTTGGGCGACATGATGCAGAAGGTCGATAAAAACGCTTCCCCACGTTTGACGCCAGCTGCCAGAACATACCATCCCTTTGGCACCCGTGCGTGCGATTTCACCTGAAACCCCCAGAAGTGTACCTTGGTTTGCGGTTCAAGCGTCAGCAGCAACTCAACAATCGTAAGTTCCTTTTGCATCAAACGGAGGGAAGTTGGGGTCAGTTGGATTGTTTTGCCACTGTGCCAATGTCGCTTAAGTTGCCGTTCTGCGATGGCAACACCTACCCCAGCCACCAAAACACCTGCCAAAATAGCCAAGAGGTTGAAGTTATTGAAGCTGACCACGCTTTGCACAACGAAATACGTTAGGCACAGCAACACGATGAAGATCAACATGACCACCAAGCGGAGGCCCGTGTGTTCTTGATCGACGTGAATAACCAGTTCATTGGAGGGTTGAAGTTGAGTTTTCATGGTGTCATTCAAGCTTATCAGTTTAATTCCTCGCACTTACTACCACACAAGTTTGACTGGCGACAGGTAGGGTGAATGCTAGTGCTCGGTTTGTGACCTGCACACGGCGACATCCTACGCGCTTGAGCGATGTTTCCAAGACCTCTGTGTGCGTTTGATTAGGGAAAAACACAGGATGTGATCCACTTTCCTTAAAATAATCGAAAGAAACTGGCGTAGCTGACAATTAAGTCGTTACTCGGGTTATACAAGACAATGCTGTTGTATTGATCCAAATTGACATCGCTTGGTATTTCATACCACTGACTACCCACGTTTCCGTACAAGTCCCCTAATCTTAGGTGAAGATTGTTTAGTTGAATATCTTGTATGCTCTCCGGTTGGCGATGGGCAGAAAGCCAAACTTCAATATCAGGAAAATTGGTACTGACGAGGTTTTCAATCCATAAAACTTGGCGACTATCTGCTAAAGTGTAAATCAGAATCTGTCCGTCCGCTCCTAAAAAGTCGGAGAAAGCTACAAAGCTACCACTGATGGTCTCAATTGGACCTAGCAGATTGGGTGCTTCTTGTTGAGCTTCCGGCACTACACGCGGGCGGTTGAACTGAGCAATTGCCAAAGCAACTGCTAACTCTGGTTCATCGTCTGCCAACTCGATCAAAGCATTTTGTTGGTCATAGGGAAGTTGTAAGAAGCGTTCTGAAAGATTGGACGGCAACCCCGAAAGCACCTCTCCGCCAAACTGTAAGGTGACAAAATAGGGATACCAAAAGGGAAAAGCATAGGTCAATAAGACCCCCGCTCCTCCTAATAAAAGCATTAGATAGCGAAATTGGGCATTCATAACAAAACATCGAACTCACATCTTCAATTAGGTATTCGCGTGCTGTATGCCAAACTCAACTTGAATGCAAGACAAGCGCTACTCACTCATTCGGCATGGTATAACCTTGACCGGGAACCGTCACAATATAACGCGGGAAACGAGGATTTTCTTCGAGTTTGAGGCGCAAGCGAGAAATGTTGACTCGTAAAACAGAATAATCTCCACCGTAATTTTCACCCCAAACTGCCATTAGCAGATCTTGATGGCTAATGATCGTACCCGAATTACGCATTAAAGTGACCAAGATGCCGTATTCAATGGGGGTGAGGTGAAGTTTCTTGTTGGAAATATTGGCTTGCCGTCGCGGCATGTTGAGTTCCAACTGACGCACAACCAATTGAGTTTGTGGTTCAGGTGTCCAATAAACTCTACGTAACAGCGCACGCACACGGGCGATCAATTCATCCATTGAAAAGGGTTTGACAATGAAGTCATCGGCACCTAGCTCAAATGCTGCAACTTTATCAGCTTGGCTACCGGTCCCGCTGACGACAATCATGGGGATGAAGGACTTGGCACGAATGTTTCGCAGTAAGTCAACGCCTTGTACATCTGGTAAATGTAAATCTAATAGGATTAGATCTGGACGCTGGCGTGCAATCATAGTGGTCGCGCGTTGCCCATCGTCAGCAACCTGCGCGCGGAATCCAGCATCCATCAAAAAAAATTTGATGACCTCCGCCGTGCTGTCATCATCTTCTACAATGAGGACGAGTTTTGTTGCGCTACTGGTTGTAGCCATCGGTCAGCTCCTTGTTTACTGAGTTGTAGATATAACGTAAAAGAAACAAGTTGAACAATATTCTAACACTTTTGGTGTTTTGATAAATCCCTAAAAATAGCGATTACATCACAAAATGTTGAGCAAATAAAAAGAGGCACCTACTAAAGTAAGTGCCTCTCTGAGTGGGTAGTACAAGACTCGAACTTGTAACCTCTCGCTTGTAAGGCGAATGCTCTGCCAATTGAGCTAACCACCCTCGATGTGAAAGTGTAGAGTAGGCGTGACTGCGTGTCAAGACGAAAATCGACGCAAATCGAGTGGAGTGACCTGTTGGGTCTCGCAGCTAAGTTTTGGGCACTGATGCCCTCTTTGCTCTTGATCTTTGTCTGCGCGATCTTCACATAAGAAACCGCACGCTTGCTCCACGTTAAGGTCTAAAATAAAACATCAACGATTCAGATAATTGCTGCAAGAAGAGTGTTCTTGCTAATCTCCCGATCGCCATGCCCTAAATTTCCCGACTCAAAGGGTGTGACATTGGCGATGATGCCCGACCGCGCAGAACGGTTCGTCCACCGTCAGGGCGAGTATTTGACGGGAATACAGAAATATTCTACGCAACGCGCCAGTGCAAATGCGTTGGGCAGGATGTTGCGCCCATCCTTATTGAATTCGACCATGGTTTGTCGGTCGAATTCTCTAGGATCAGCAATGGTGCCTTGTAAATTTAGGAGCGTTCTCCTTCACATTGTTTCTGGGGCACTCATCCCCATGAGCAAGAGTAACCGCTTTAGGATAATTTGTGCCGCTCGGTAAAATCTTAAGCGTGCTTGGGCAAGATCGGTGGGTATTTCAGAATGTAGCACGCGCACTTCATCGTAGATTGGGTGGAAAACACTGCTTAGCTCATGCGCAAAAAAAGCGACTCGATGGGGTTCATAGTTGTAGGTGGCATCCATCAACACGTTGCCCAGTTCCATTGCTTTGCGCAAGAAGCGTAGTTCTGCCTGCGTGAGAAGTTCTAAGTTAGCATCTTCATGCTCTGGAATCTCGCGCACTTTCGCCTCTCTAAAAATGCCAGCACAACGAACATGAGCGTTTTGAATGTAGTAAACCGGGTTATCGTTGTTTCGTGCCACAGCGCGGTCAAGATCAAAATCTAGGTGTGAATTGGCATGACGGGCAAGCAACATATAACGCACAGCATCAACGCTAGTCAGGTCCATCAAATCATCCAAGGTGACATAATCGCCACGTCGCGTGCTGAGTTTAACCTCTTTGCCCTCTTTCATCATGCGCACCATCTGTACGATGATGACGTGAATCTTAGAAGGATCTCCACCTAGTGCCTCTACCCCATTTTGAACCACCTTGTATTGTGCGCCGTGGTCTGCACCCAAAACGTTGACCAGCACATCAAATCCCCGCTCGAGCTTATTCATGTGGTAGGCAAAATCGGGCAAGGTGTAAGTGGCGTTTCCATCCGCCTTGAGTAGGACACGGTCTTTATCATCGCCATAACGGGTGCTACGAAACCACCAAGCTGGAGCATTGTCTTTTTCTTTTTGTATCTCCTCTGGGGCGGCACCTTCCCAAACACTGGCTTGGTACAAATCACCAGAAGCCTTGAGCTTGTCAATCACTGCCTCAATTTCTCCACTGTCAAAGAGACTGTTTTCGTTGAAGAAGGTATCGTGCCGAATATCGACCCGATGCAATGTCTCCCGAATCATCTTGAACATTGCCTGTTCTGCATATTCTTTGAAGGTTGTCCAGTCTTCATGGAGCCACCCATCACCGTGTTGAGCCACGATTTGTTGCGCAAAGGTAATGAGGTAATCTCCCTTATATTCGAGCGGATACATGGGTTCTTGCCCAAGTTGTTCTCGATACCGAGTATGTAGGCTTTGCCCAAGATTTTGCATTTGAACGCCGGCATTATTGAAATAGTATTCGCGTTCTACTTCATAGCCCACTGCCTCTAAGACGCGCGCCATGGCATCCCCAACAATTGCCCCACGGCTTCTCCCAATATGCAGGGGACCGGTTGGGTTAGCACTCACAAATTCCACTTGTGCCCGTTTGCCACTTCCAATAGATAGGGCAAAAACCTGTTCACCTTCTTGGATGATGGTGTTCACCTGTTGCTTTAACCAAGATTCATTCAATCGAAAGTTGATGAATGCTCCCGCCAATTCAACGCTTGCTACAAAGTCTGCTGTGGGAAGGTGGGCAACAATGATTTGCGCAATGTCTGCCGGCTTCATGTTGGCGATCTTCGCCAACTTCATGGCGATTGAGCTACTATAATCTCCAAATTCAATCTTCTTGGTGGGTTCAATACTAATCTCTGGGATGTCAAAAGGGGGGAACTGTTGCGATACCTGCGCAGCAACGATTGCTTGGTAGACCAGTTTGGCGTGTTCTTGTGGCAATAGGATCACAAATCACATCCTTTGATTTTGATGGGTTAGTAAACTAAACTTGCTGGAAAGTATACTAAATCCTATAACCTTGTTGAACACTGGGTTTCACCGCCCAGACTTGTTCATAATCTACCTGCCACGCTTCAAAGGTTATACGCTCAAAACCCACGCCTACCAGAAGATTTGCGAAATGCTCTCGCGAATTTACTTTGCCCGGCATGAAAACATTCTTCCGCCAAGTGACGAGCAACAGTCCAGACGGAAGCAAAACGCGATGAGCCTCGCGGAGCAGTTGGGTAGGGTTGCTGGTGAATTCTATCATCTCCAGTGCTGTCACCAAATCAAAGGTGGCGTCCTCAAAGGGAAGTTGCTCGGCAGGATGGTGGATGAAGGTGACATTAGGGACACCTGCTAACTTAGTTTGAGCCTGCTTGAGCATTTCCTTGCTTAAATCGAGTCCAATGATTCGCCCTTCAAAATCGCGGTGTTGTAACAAAGCAAGGGGCAAGCGTCCTGTACCTGTACCCAAATCCAATACTGTGATTGGACGCTTAGGCTCAATCCGATCCATGATGGGGATAGCTAGAAACCAATGTTCATAGTCCTCTCGGTATTCTTTGATGCTGTCGTAGCGAGTGGCGTACACATCATACAACCATGTAACGATCCCTTGCCCCAGATAAACCCCTTCTGTTTCAACAAACAACCACCAGACTAGCACCCCCAACAGGGCGAAGCCCACTATGCTAAGCGCGATGACTGCCCAGATCATAAAGCAGAGCCGCCGCTTTGGTTTTCAAATTGCATCCGATAGAGCGAGGCATACAACCCATTCGTTTGCATGAGTTCTGTATGGGTTCCTAACTCAACCAAGTTGCCCTTGTTCAATACAGCGATACGGTGTGCCACTTGAATAGTGCTAAGGCGATGGGCAATGATAATCGTGGTGCGCCCCTGCATCAGGCGGTCTAGTGCTTCTTGAACTTCATGTTCACTCTCGCTGTCTAGGCTAGAAGTCGCCTCATCTAAAAGCAGAATGCGAGCGTTCTTTAGGATTGCACGGGCGATCGCCACCCGTTGCCGTTGCCCACCGCTCAAGCGAACCCCGCGTTCGCCCACCACGGTATCATATCCATTGGGAAACTCGCTGATGAAATCGTGAGCATTGGCGACTTTTGCCGCCTCAATGATTTCCGCTTCGGTTGCATCTTGTTTGCCATAGCGGATATTCTCCAAGATACTTCCACCAAACAGGATGGTTTCTTGCGGGACAATGGCAATCTGTTCACGCAAGGAATTTTGGGTGATGTTTTGAATGGGGTAGCCATCAATGGTGATGCTCCCGCTGGTGGGATCGTAAAAGCGTGGAATTAAATTGAAGAGTGTACTCTTGCCGGCACCGCTGGGTCCGACAAGTGCCAAGATTTCGCCAGCGGGAATGTTCAACGAGATGTGATGTAGGATGTCTAATTGTTCTTCGTAGCCAAACGAAACATCTTCAAGACGGATTGACCCTGCAATGGTGGGTAGGGCTTGCGCGTTGGGGAGGTCGGTGATGGTGGGTTGTTCATCCAGCAGTTGAAAGACGCGATAGGTACTACCGAGTGCTTCTTGAAATTGCGTGTATAGACTGACCAACGTGCCAAACGATGCAGCAACCGTTAACCCGTAAATCAAGAATGAAACCAATTCGCCGCCACTTAACCGCCCGTTGATGACTTCGCTCCCACCAAACCACAAGATCAAAGCTAGGCTACCAAATGCCATGAAAGCGACGATGGGACCAAACAATGACCGAATCCTCAAGACACGCAGGGTTGCCTCAAAGGCGCGCTGAATGGCTTGACTGTAACGTTCAATCTCATAGGGTTCGCGCACAAAACTTTTTACGATGCGAATGGCTTGAAAGACCTCATCCACTACCACCGTTGCACTGGCTAATTCATCCTGAATGGCAGTGCTGGCTTGACGTAGCCACGTACCAAACAACGCGCCCAACGCACCAATCAAGGGGGTTAGCACCAAAATGAATAAGGATAATCGCCAGTTGGTATACACCATGACCACCACCGACCCAATGGCGATGAAAAGTTGTTGAAAGAGCATATTGACGTTATTGGTGAGCGCGTTGCGCATGACCGTGACATCGCTGGTTAAGCGTGAAACCAATTCCCCAACTCGGTGATTGGCGAAGAAATCAATGCTCATTCCCTGTAGGTGGGTATATAGTTCTTTGCGCAGATCAATCGTAATCTTCTCACCGATGTAACCGATGTTGTAGTTTTCAAGCAGAGTTGCCAGCGACCGTATAAAGAACACTGCCAGCAAGCCGAGCGTAATTTGATTGAGCAGCGTATGATTATCTTGTTCAAGGATGGTATCCAATACCCTGCCCACGATGGTGGGGAAAACTAGACTTAACCCTGAACTGGTCAATAGTGCCATGCCAGCAACAATAAGGCGCAGGCGATACTTCATGAGATACCGCAACAAACGGCGAATGTCGATGCGTGCACCTTTTGGCAGGTTTTCCCGATTATTTGACGCAGACGTGGGTCTATTTCTCATTCCGAACATGTGTAAACCTTTTCAACTAGGGCTGTGGTAAATATTGATGGGTAGTTTGTTAAGCTAGGTTGGTGCGCGTAGAGGAAGTCAATTTGTCCCTATTCCCCATGTTATTGGAGTGCTTTTTGGCATGAAATTCGAGGGTAAAGTTAGATCAGCTACCCTTTCCACGCATGCCTGTCATCCATATATTCTGTTGGAAGGCGAGCCTATGTCATTGTGAGTGGTGGGCAACCCGCGTGCATCCTGTGGACGAAGGTGGGGGGGAAAAGAGTGCATCTGCCTCCTGCTTTACAATCTTGATCCCACATTCTGCAGGGCTACAGGAAATCCATTTGGGAGCGCTACGTGCCTACAACAAGAAGTTGCTCATGCTCTGAACGCTCCAGTGCGTTCATTAACATGAGAAAGTGACCCTACCAAGAGTGGATTGCCTTTCCTTAAGGTGAATGAACAAATGGAATTGAACAGCATGCCAACCATTGCTTTTGAATGTGCAGCACAGCTCTCTGGAGCAGGGTAGAGAATGAAATTGTGGCGAAGGACTTCATAGGCTCATCAATTCAAGCGCCATGTGCTGGTTTTTTCATCAAAGCGGAATGCTTCAGAATTAAAGCTGAATAGAATATGATAGCCGTAATCTGCTACAAAAGCACCATCGACTACATTGCCTTTGGGATGATACTCGTAACGACTGATGTAGCCAAATTCAGGGGACAATGCCCAACCCAATGCTTGTCGCACTTCGGGGTTTTCTCGCCAAAGTTTACCAAACCCCCGTTCAGGTTGGATCATTCCCATAGGGGCTATAAGGCTTGGGTCAGTTTCTGGCTCGCCCTCTACGAATGTATCCAAGTAGACAAACCAACGCCCTGCGCCTTCACTATCAACAGTTAAGACCCAAATCTGGCTATTGGGTTCAAGCCAGTACATCCGTCCAAACTCGAAGACCTGTTCTGCCACTTGGATGTTAATGCCGGTTGAGGTGGGATACAGGGGGGGGAGTTCGGTAGGGGTAGGAGTGAGCGTTTCGGTAGAAGTTGGTGTGGGTGTATGGGTTGGTAGCCTATTTGCTTGCGCGACTATGGGGGTTTCCTGTGTCGGGGGTACAGTCGTCACGGGTGTAGGAGAAAGCACAACATAGACGATTGTTTCTGGCATCGGGCGACACGCACCTAACGCAATCAACCCAATTGATAAACCAAATAGGACAATGGGACGGAGAGTCTGCTTTATTGCGTGTGTCAAAGTGGTATGTCCATTCAAACCAAAATCTGTCAAAATTGTAGCAGATTGAATACAAGAACGCGACAACGGAAACACCCGAATGATGAATGAACCTTTTTCAATTTTGCCTGTGGCGGTGAATGTATACCGCGAAACAGCTCTTCTTGAGATACGTTGGTCTGATGATACGGTTTGTACCTACCCACTTTCTCATTTGAGAGAGGCTTGTCCGTGTGTGGAGTGTCGCGGCGGGCACGAGAAGATGGGGCGTGCGCATGATCCAGATTCTATCCTTGTGCTGAAACCCAAGCGTGCTTATGGTTTGGTGAACCTTTATCCGGTCGGTAACTATGCCCTTCAACCTGAATGGGACGATGGACATCACACTGGGATTTACTCGTGGGAATACCTGCGCCGTTTGTGCCCACCATCAGCATCCTCTACGGATTAATTGTTGCTACGCCCACGAGCGAGATTGTCGATCAACTGTAGCCCTTCTGGGTTGTCAAGATTGCATTGTTCGGGGACAACGCTGTCTCGAACCGCACTCATGGGGGTAGTGGGGTTAAAGTAGTTGTAGACGGTGAGGGAGATGTCTTCAATTAGAGGGAACGATTCTTCAAAGTTCAGCCAAGTTGGATTGTGCAATACCACCACCAGAATATAATCCCCGCCAGGGGTGAACACCACGCCGGCATCCCCGTGAGTATCGTTGATCCAACCGTGTTTGTGCGCAACTTGAACGGACTCTGGCACTCCATTTTCTAGCAAGGCACCGATGCTATTGCCACTCATCAGGTAGAGCATTTGTTGGCATTCACGTTGATTGTATGCCATTCCAAAAGCATTGATTAACGCACCACTCCCATCTTTTGCACATTGGTAAATGCTTTGAAGCATCCATCCTAATTCGTCAACCGTTAGCTGATTGAACGGGTCGGGGTTGGTTTGCAACTGATCAGCTGTGGTGATGGGGGCGGTGACCGGTTGCGGGGTGATGTTGGGATCAATCAAGAAGGGGGCAACCATGAAAGTGCGCTGTAACCCCAATTGTCTCAAAAACGTCGTCAGCTCATTCACGCCGCCGTAGGGTGTTCCGCCAATCCAAGATAGAATACGGTTGGACGAGGTATTCTCACTACAAATCATCATGTTGGCTAGTTCACGTGCTTCCTGTAATGTGGGTAGGCGATCCCAAGTCTTGAAGATGGTTGCTAGGATATTGATCTTGCTGAGGCTCATGCCACTGTAGGCATAGTCCTTGCCGAATGTGAACCCCTCACCGCTACTCAGGTCCATCAAGAACAAGCTACCCACTCGACTGGTCTGGGGATCAAAACCTTGATCTAACAACTTTTGCCACAGGGTATCCCCCAAACTTGCCAGTTCTGGGCTAAGTGTGCTCCCATTCATACTAGGAAGATGACTGATCGGTTGGATGGCGTTCGGGGTGGGCGTGAGCGTAGGTAGATCAAAATTGACTTGGCTGATCGCGGGGGTGTCATATAGGTTGCCTTGTATGTCGATCAAGTCAACGGCGATCCAACCGTACCCCCCCGCTACTGCGTCAAACGCGATTCGTACCCACGGGAATTGGGTATGATACCCCGTGACCTGAAAGCGATCGCCGGCTTGTGCCACCCCAATTCGTGGGAAGTCCACCCCTGGACCATAGCGCACATTCACTTCTCCACTGAGAACACCGTAGACTCCGTATGAGGTGGGGCTTGCCGCGAGCGTGGGAGTGACGATGAAAGGCGTACCTTCGCTGGTGGCACTCACAGTGGGACTGTTGCTCACTTCCATAGGCACAGCGGTAGGCGTGGGGTTGGGGTTGACTATTGCGGTGCTATACGGCAACCCAGAAACCTCACCTGTTACGGTGACGAGTTCGGCGAAGACCCAACCGACTGGTTGCTGGTTTGTGGGGTCTGCAAGTAGATACCACGGGTAAAACTCGCTCTTGGCAAGGATTGGGTAGCGTGTGCCAGCAAAGATCTTGCCGAGCAATTGAGAATTAACATCGGTCGTTGCCCTAAGGTTGGCTTCGATGATCGCTTCGGCAGTTGCGCCTCCTAGCGATTGAGCGCGAGCGGAGAGGTGAAACACTGCCCCCAACAAAAGGAGGGCGATCAACATGAGGGTGACATGACGTAGGTTCATCAGGTTTATGGCATCTTTCTATCTTGCTTGCACCATTTTGTGTTTATTATGCCCATGAAAAGCTAGAATCTCACGGGAGAAATGCGAGTTGACAGGCAAAAATTCACTGCTACTATTACATGAGTAAGCCGGAATGGCGGAATTGGCAGACGCGCTACGTTCAGGGCGTAGTTCCTGTACAGGAGTGTGGGTTCGACTCCCACTTTCGGCACAATGTCTCTACTCATCGTTGCAAGTCTTCTTTGAAACCCCTACTAAGCCGTGACGTGTTCTAAAAGTAAAGTGCTCGGGTACTAGTCGAAGCGGATGAATCCATCAGGTGCTAAACCCTCCAGAAGTCGGTTAACGGGTGTTCAAGTGTCGCTCTCGGTGTTCATCGCTTTTGGGTTGATTTTAGCAATTAACTTCAATAGCCGTATCTCTGCTGGAATTCCCTTGATTGAACGGTACGAGTCCGTCTCAACCGAGGTGCAAGAACTTCGTCAGGACCAAGCAACGTTAGTTGACTTGCGTGATTATTCCGAAAGTGATGCGTTTGTGGAATATTGGGCACACAGCGAGGGAAAGATGGTGCGCGAGGGTGAAATCTTGGTGATTCCGGTTCCTGAGCAAAACACCCTCATCGTACCGACTGCCGTTGCCCAATTTAGCGTGCCCATTGAAACTGCCCCCCAACAACCCTCTGAGTGGAAACTGTGGTGGGCATTGTTTTTTGACGCGCCTCTCCCATTTAATCAACCAAATCCTTAAGCATGGTATGTGGGGGCGGAGAGCCTGCTAATCCGTTTGGACGTACTGTTGTCCCGCCACAAGTGAGTATGCTCTCGCGGTAGGCAGGCTTGATGGTCGCCAAGCCAACATACTCGCGGGTGGGCAGCTGGGTGGCGCTGGTAATAACCCCAACATTTGTTTGCCCATACAGTAGAGGCGTGTTAGGTAGGATGAGCGCATCGGCGCTGACCTTGATTAGAACCTTTGCCAATTGTTGACGGCTTTCCATGCGAGCGACAATCTCTTGACCGACATAACACCCCTTCGTGAAGCTGATCTCATCCCATAACCCGACTTCTAAGGGGATGTAGTCGGGGGTTAACTCATGGGGGGTTGCAGGAATGCCACTTGCAATCCGCAACATGTTGAAGGTTATTGCGCCCGCAAGCGTAAGGTCGTCATGTTTTTTGAGGTGATCCCATATGCCTAAAGCGTGGGAAGATTCATGTGGGACGATTGACCAGTGCGAGCCATGATACGATTTGCGACGGATAAGCCATGCCTTGAAACCATTCAAGAGGACAGGCGCAATTCCCATGGTGTTGAGCGTTGAAGCGGGCAGGATGGGTGTAAGCGTGTGAATCAACGCTTCCGCCGATGCGCCATGCAGTACCATTTGAGTGGTTCGCTTGGTGATATTCTCTACGACGACATCATCACCAAAGAAGATGTTGCGCTCTAGTAGTGTTTTCACGGCCTCGACATGACCAGGGCTAGTCAGTAATAAGACGCAATCCTCTTCTAAAATATAGGCTTCCACACGCTCCAAGATGCGCCCATTGGGATTCAAGAATATCGTGCCACATCCCATCCCTGTAGCTAGACTTTCAATATCCTGTGTACCCAAGCGGTGCAACAAAGTTTTTGCAGAACGCCCCCGCAACAATAACCGCCCTTCATGTGGACGTTCCATCAGAACGCAGGCGGTGTAGATGGCTTGATAGGCTTGGGGCAAGTTGTGATAATGCAGGGGAACTCCATCTGGGGCGATCTCTGCCCCTAATGCAAGATGGGACGAACTTAAGTTGATGTCGGATGTCACGCGAGTTTCTCTTTCAATCCATCGGGGATGACCAACTCACTACTGATTTTGAACGAAAGAGAAGGAACGTGGGTCAAATCGAGGTCATGCGGTAGCTCAAACTTGAACCAATGAATCTGTTCTTCATGATGCGAATAACCCTGAATTGAGATGTAGAGGGGCGCGGTGTAGGTTTGCAACCATGCATCTGGGAGTGAGGCTTGACCATGTGGCACGTGGTGACTGATGAATTGCTTCACCTGTCGGTAGGCAGCTTCGCAGGGGTATTCATTCTCCAGGATGATTTCTGATAGCGCGGTGGATGTCTCCTCAACGACATAATGTTGTGCTTGTGCCAAGAGCACGCGCACGGTTTGGGTGAAGGCATGGACAGGGTGATGCTCCGCTATCTTGCTCAAGCGGAGTTCACGCTTGGCGCGTTCTGCCCAGATGATGCTGTTGAGGGTTTGGGTCGCTTTCGCTATGTCCTCATTGAGAATGAGGTAATGGAATAAGTGACGATAGGTGAGTTCCATTTTAACGCGCACCAAGCGAGTTTGAATCTCATCTTGGGTATCTCCCCGATTCTGTAACCGTTCAGCGATGATGTCTTGCACCGACCCCGTTCCGCCGGGTTGAATGAAGATGAGAATGATGTTACGGGGGTATAAACGAAAGAGGGTCAAGGCACCGAGTACATCCACGTCCATGATGCGATCCACCGAGTGATGGAGGCTATCTTCGATGGTTCGTTTAGGCACGCCGTAAAGATTAGTATGAACCTGTTGCCACTCTAGTAACTCATGCTCGGCAATCATCCGTTCAAACTCGGCATGCGTAACGAAGAGGTGTTCACGCCCTTGTTGCTCACTGGGACGGATATTGCGGGTGGTCGCGGTGGGAAGTTGGCTTAAATCAAGGTTCGCTTCTAAAACAGCATTCATCAACGTGTTTTTGCCCGCCCCTGTTGGTCCAGCAAGCACGAATAATAATCCAGGTTGAAAGATGATGGTCATGAGTTGTAAGCACTCCTCAAGCGTCTAGGATGAAACCAGTTTAGCAGGTTGACTGGGCAAATAAAAACCCCGACTGAAGTGGGAGAAAACGCCAGTTCGGTGTAGGTTTTTTCACTTATGAACCTGTTGAACGAATTTCAATCGTGCAGATAACTTAGGTATCCTAGTAATTGCATCTCGTTTTTGCTTCATGTTACACTCACGTTTTTGAAGCTGTACAATTTGTTGAGGTAGTATGACAACGATACTTCTACACGATATTCATACATTGGTGACGATGGATGACCAACTGCGGGAGTTACAAAATGCGTCCATCTTCATTGAGGATGGGGTCATTGTGGCAATTGGGCAAGCCCAAGATATGCCCGATCGTCCTGCTGATCTGAGGCTATCGATGGCGCAACATTTGGTTTTGCCTGGCTTAATCAATACACACCATCACATGTATCAATCGCTCACACGGGCGGTCGCCCCAGATGCTGAATTATTCGGATGGCTCAAGACGTTGTATCCCATTTGGGCACAGATGAAGCCGGAGCACATTCAGGTTTCGACACGCTTATCTGTTGCTGAATTACTGCTATCCGGTTGCACGACCTCGAGCGATCATCTGTATATTTTCCCGAATGGATGCCGTTTGGATGATGAGATCGAAGCCGCCCAAGCAATGAAGATCCGCTTTCATGCCACGCGCGGTTCGATGAGTGTGGGCGAAAGTAAGGGAGGCTTGCCTCCTGATCGGGTAGTAGAAGAGGAATCCAATATTCTCCACGATACCCGACGCTTAATTGAAACCTATCACCGCCCCCAACGCTACAGCATGATGCGGGTGGGGGTTGCTCCGTGTTCGCCCTTCTCCGTCAGTCGTGACCTCATGCAAGAATCTGCTCATTTAGCGCGTAGCTATGGCGTCACCCTTCACACCCACCTAGCAGAGAATCAAAACGATATTGATTACAGCTTGAGTGCGTTTGGGATGTTGCCCGGTCAATATGCCGAGAGTGTGGGGTGGGTGGGGGATGATGTGTGGCATGCCCATTGTGTCAAGTTGAACGATGCCGAGATTGAACAGTTTGCCCATACCCATACGGGGGTTTGCCATTGTCCCACTTCTAATATGCGCCTTGCTTCTGGAATTGCTCCTGTTCGCAAGATGCTGGATCGGGGAGTTTTGGTTGGGCTTGGCGTGGATGGAACAGCGTCTAATGATTCGGGACATTTGCTTTCAGAAGCACGACAAGCGTTATTGCTACAACGTGTGAATGAAAACCCTAGTGGATTGTCGGCGCGTGAGGCGATTCGCTTGGCAACACGGGGCGGGGCAGATGTGTTACGACGCGACGATGTGGGTTATCTCGCCCCACAAATGGCGGCGGATCTCATCGCCTATCGCCTGGATCAAGTTGAGTTTGCCGGCGCATTACATGATCCTGTCACTGCATTGTTGTTCTGCCGTTCAGTCAATGTTGACCTGTCAATCATCAATGGGGAAGTTGTGGTGAAAGACGGTCAGCTAACCGTCTTAGACTTGCCTCGCCTCATTGAAGATCATAACCGCTTGTCTCTTGCGCTCATTCGTGGTGAAGCATGAGGTTTATACGGGTGGGAACGGCGGTTGCCATTTTGAATGAGGAAAGGCAGATTTTACTTTCTCATCGCGGAGACATGGATGTTTGGAACCTGCCGACGGGGCGGCTTGATGCCCATGAGGCGTTAGCACAAGGAGCGATTCGTGAGGTAAAAGAGGAGACGGGCTTGCAGGTTGCGCTTGAGTATCCCGTTGGGTTGTACTACTTTGAAGCAACACGTCGCATGAACATTCTCTTTGTTGGGTTTTCAATCGGTGGCACATTGCAAGCGCAAACCGACGAAACTCGCGATAATCGGTACTTCGCCCTTTCTGAATTGCCAAGTAACTTATTTGCCTCGTATATGGCGCAAGACGCTGTGCATCAGGTCAAGGCACGAACGCTATCCATTGCCACCGACCCAGCAGAAATACGACGCATCCGTCGCAAACTCGCTCGGCGATGGATCATGAATTTGCTACAGGGTCGTCCAGAGCCTCGCCATGTACCATTCCAGGTGACTGCTACCGCCCTCATTTGGGATCAGGACCATCACCGCCTGCTTGTTGAAGGGGATCGGCTAAGGTTGCCCCAAGTGATTTGCCGTGGGCAACGTGCGCCATGGTTGGACTTACAACAGGTGTTAGAAAGTCGCTACCACATTCAAGGGGCGTCATTGCGTTGGGTAGGAATCTGGCAAGACCCTCTACACAATCAGATTGATCTGGTCTTTGCCACAACAATCCATCCTGCGGTCACGCCGTCCCCTCAGTTGAGTTGGGTTGATCCGCGTAACGCAGGGCTAAGTGAACGCGATTTTACATGTGCCCAAAAGACCTCACCACAGTACAGCGAATCGAACGTATGGTTGGGGTTGAAAGATAATCCCTTGCCAACTATCGTTCAGGTATAATCACAGTTCATTTATCGCATGCAAGGATTTGCAAATGGCTATTTCTAGTGAAAAGATTGAGTTACTGAAGCAAAAAGTGGCTGATAATCGTGAAACCATCATTGGGTTTCTTCGTGATCTGTGCCGAATTCCCAGTTATGACAGCGACATTTTGGCAGTGGGTGAACGCCTTCAGGCTGAAATGGCGAAACTTGGTTATGAGGATATTCACTTTGATCGGATGGGGAACACGATTGGTAAGATTGGTAACGGACCCATCAAGCTACTCTACGATACCCACATTGATACGGTGGGAATTGGCGATCCAGAGGAATGGAAATGGGACCCCTTCGAGGGCAAGATTGAGGATGGTATCTTCTTTGCGCGTGGTGCTTGTGATGAGAAGAATAGCACGCCCGGCATGGTGTATGGTCTGGCATTTGCCCATGAACTCGGCTTGTTAGAGGGCATTACCGCGTATGTGTTCGGCAACATGGAAGAGCGTAACGATGGAATCGCCTGTCACGCGCTGGTTGAAGTGGAAGGCTTAAAGCCGGACTTCGTGGTCATCGGTGAGCCAACGAAGATGAAAATCTATCGGGGTCACAAGGGTCGTGTGGAAATGAAAGTAGTTGCCAAAGGCAAAAGTGCCCATGCTGCCTCTAACTTCTTGGGAGATAACGCGGTTTATAAGGTTGTCCCCATCATTGATGCCATCAGCAAGGTTGAGCCGGAGCTAGGGGATCACGAATTTTTAGGACATGGACGCATCACAGTGTCTTATATGGAAGTCAAAACCCCTAGCCTCAATGCCGTTCCTGATGAAGCAACGGTCTATATTGACCAACGGATTACTTTTGGCGAAGACCCTCAAGACGCGCTGGCGCGTATCAAGCGCATCATTGGCAATCGTAGCGACATCGAAGCCTCCATTCTGTACGATGAAGAACCCAGCTACACCGGCTTCCGTTTTGGCGCGGACAAAATTTACCCCGCATGGGCACTGGATGCAGAGGATCCCTATGTGGTAGCAGGGGTTGCTGCTTCTAATGCGATGTTTGGGAAACCTGCCGAAACTGGCAAATGGGACTTCTCCACCAATGGGATTTATTGGCGCGGTAAAGCTGGCATCCCAAGCATTGGCTATGGACCCGGAGACGAGATTCATGCCCATACTGTTCTGGATCAAGTCAAGTTGGATGATGTTGTCAATTCCACCTTGTGGTATGGCGCATTCCCCAGCTTCGTTTCTAACTTGAAATAATCTACTACACGTGAGGGTTAATGATAACGACCGTGTGATCGTTAGCCCTCACAATTTTGTCGCCTCCCAATGCCCAATGTGAGTAAGATTCTACAACGGACTATAGTCCGTACATGATGACCAAAACCATCTAAGGATGAAACAACTTGTCCATTTTAGGATTGCATCACATCACACTGGTGAGCGCAGATGCACAGCGCACAGTGAACTTCTATGTGCAAGTTTTAGGATTGCGGTTGGTCAAAC
>CAIRDJ010000289.1 GCA_903877335.1 uncultured Chloroflexota bacterium
CCGGGTTCGTTCCAGTTGACCCGTGCCAGCGGTACGGTGGGGGTGGTGGAAATAGCCTGCATCATCTGAATGGCGGTTTCGATGCTGTGCATCCCGTGTTGTAGATCAACCGTCAGGCTATTCCAGCCGGCGTGCGCCATCACCTCTGCTGACCACATGCTAGGGATGTGTAGCCAGCCGTTGTAAACCGTGCCTCCGTTTGCCCAAATTTCACGCAGGGGATTCAGTTTCATATCGTTCCTTCTTCCAGATGCCCTCATCGGTTAGCCAATCGCGCAGGGCGTGGTTGACCGCTTCGGGTTGTTCAAGTGTGCTAAGGTGTCCGCATTGTTCCAGCACCACCAAATGACTATTGGGGAGCGCGTCCGCCATCTCAACATGTAGCTCAAGGGGCGTAACGCGATCTTCTCGCCCTGCTAAAACCAGCGTGGGGCAGGTGATCTGGGGTAAGGTGGGGAGGGAGCTAGGGCGGTTCAATTGTGCTTTGATCTGATTCAGGAAGCCTTCTTTGCCCACCGATTCCGCCATGCGCAAGACGTGCTGACGTAGGGCGAGGTTGGTTTGATGGGCGGGGTGGAGCATGGCATCCTTGAGGTAGTCGGTGGTGATGGCGCGGAACTCCCCCAAGACCGACATCCCCACCAAGCGTTGCTGACGCTCACGGGTTTGGGGGGATGCTTCGTGGGGGTTGGTATTGAGCAACGCCAACTTTGCCACCCGGTAAGGAGCCTGTCGCCAGATTTCAAAGGCTACGATCCCCCCATACGATAACCCCGCCAGCGCGAAAGTGCCCTCCACTTGCTCCAAGATCGAGCGTGCCACTTCGGCTAAGGTGTCGTGATGATGCACCTCCAGCGCGAGCGGGCGCGTCCATGTTGACAAATAGCGCACCTGATGCTCAAACAAGGTGGCATCGCACAGGGTGCCGGGGAGCAAAACGAGCGGCGGGATCATCGGGTTAGTTCCAAAGTTTTTCGCTAAGGCGACGTGCGCCTTCTGCCAGCGAAGCCAGCTTGGCATAGGCAATATCAGGATGCACCGCGCCAAAGCCGGCAAACGTGCCAAAACCGCAATCCGTGCCGGCGATCACGCGCTCTTTGCCCACAATCTGGGTGAAGCGTTCAATGCGCTGGGCAATCAAGTTAGGATGCTCGACAAAGTTGGTGGTGGTGTCCAACACGCCGGGGATCAAAATCTTATCATCGGGGATGGTGGCGTTTGCCCACGCTTCCCACTCATGGGCGTGGCGTGGGTTGGCGGCTTCAAACTGAATCGCTTGTGGTTTCGCGCTCAAGACAATATCAATGATCTCATGCAGATCAATATCGTGGGTGTGGGGTCCTTCATAGTTCCCCCAGCACAAGTGCATCCGCACGCGGTCGGATGGGACATTCTGCAACGCATAGTTGAGAGCCTCCACTTGACGTTGTGCCGCTTTCTTGAACGTATCCGTATCGGCATCACGGAAGCGGATGTGCCGCCCCATCGCAAGGTCGGGACAGTCCACTTGCAGGATCAAGCCGGCTTCAGTGATCTTTTCGTACTCAACCTTCATCACCTCTGCCAACGCTTGCAGATACGCCTCGTCACTGGTGTAGTATTCATTCGGTTGGAAGACGGCAATCACCCCCGGCGAAGCAGCATTCATGAAGCCTTCGGTGGCGTGTGTGTTCGCCAATGCCTGTTTGAGGTTGGCGATGTCTTTTTCCAGTGGGGCAAGGTCTTTGATGGTGATCTCTCCACGCACCACAGGGCGATGATACTTGGGCG
>CAIRDJ010000290.1 GCA_903877335.1 uncultured Chloroflexota bacterium
TCCACTGCCTGATAGACTCCAGTTGCCCCGCTGGGATTCCCGCGACTTTTCAACCCGCCCATCGTGCTGATAGGGAAAGTTCCATTCCGCCCAATGACGCTTTGCCCATTGGCGATGAATTCCCAACCCTTGCCATATTCTGCCAACCCCATTGCCTCTAGGGTTAGCACACTGAGAATCGTGAACGCATCATGTAACTCTGCGAATGAGAGGCTCGCGAGGTTTAGTTGTGCCTGTGATAAGGCACGATCAACGGCGCGACTAACGGCTTCAAGTTTCAACAGTTGTTGCCGATCTTGAATGGCAAACTGATCGGTAGAAACAGCACTCCCAACAATGCGGATGGGTGTGGGCACCATGTCTTGTGCATTTTCTAAACGGGTGAGGATGACCGCTGCTGCTCCGTCCCCGTCTGGGGCGCGGTCAAATAAGCTAACAGGATGCGAAACCATCGGCGCTTTGGCAAATGCTCCCTCCCGTAATTTGTTGCGATACATCGCATACGGATTGCTACTTCCGTTCAAGTGAGCGTTGATGCTTAACGGCTCAAACGCACTCAGTGGAATGTTCTGTTCGTGTAGGTAACGTTGCATCAATAACCCCGCTAGGCTAGTCAGGGTTGCACCTTGTAAGTTTTCTAGCTCCGCATGGATGCTTGTGTTGCGTGCCCCTTCACGTGCAGAACCCACGCGGTCGGTCATCTTTTCTACGCCCACCACGAGCGCAGTTTCAACCGCCCCAGAGGCAACGGCTAAATAACCTGCTCGCAACGCAGCTCCACCGGCGGCATCACCTGCATCAACCGTCCAGGCCTCGATCCCGACCAAGCCGGCAAAATCTGCTATGAGAGGTGCAACGTGCGACTGTTCACCTATCGTGCCACCATACGCATTGCCCACGTACAGCGCATCTACTGTTTGAAGATCAGCATCCGCTAGGGCTTGTGTGATGGCATCTTGTGCCAATTCTTGTAGGCTTTTGTCCCAGTGTTCGGCAACAGGCGTTTGTCCGATTCCCACAATTGCAACTTGTGTCATGTGTGTTTAGTCCTTTAGTTTGCCGCGGTAGCGAGTGTAAGTACCATAATCAATAGGAATACGACGGTCAATGTATGCTCTAGTACGCGGGGCAAGGTCGCGTCGGGCAAGAATGTGATCTGTCACCACCATATCAAAAGCGTCTGACCCTGCACCACTTCCATAACTAATCATCAAGATACGATCGCCGGGTTGAGCAATATCCAAAGTGGCAGTCAAACCAATCATACAAGAGCCAGAGTAGACATTGCCAATTTCCCCAGCAAGCAAGCCCGGCTTGATTTGCTCTGCGTTGAAACCGAGCATTTGTGCTGCACGGGATGGGAACTTGACATTAGGTTGATGGAAGACGGCGTAGGTATAGTCGGATGCTTTGGTATGCATTAGCTCCATCAACTTGCCCGCACTAGACAAGGTGTGGCGAAAGTAGGCGGGGTCTCCGGTGAAGCGGTCTCCGTGCATGGGAAAGGCTTCTTCTGCTCGTCTCCAAAAGTCGGGCGTATCTGTGACATAGCTATAGCTACCCTGATAAATCGCTATGGATTCTTCGGCAGGACCGATGATGAACGCAGCACCACCACTGGCGGCAGTATACTCCAGCGCGTCGCCAGGGCGACCTTGTGCGGTATCCATACCGATGCTGAGGGTGTATCGCCCCATTCCACTTCCAACAATCCCGATAGATGCTTGTACCGCTTCTGTCCCTGCTTTGCAGGCAAATTCCCAATCCGCTGCTTGAATGTTGGGGGAAGTCCCAATGCTCTCTGCTACGACTGTGCTGGTTGGTTTGACCGCATAGGGGTGACTTTCGCTCCCCACCCACACCGCGCGGATGGCTTGTGCGTCAATTTGCGCCCGCGCCAACGCATTGCGTGCAGCTTCAATCGACATCGTGATGACATCTTCATCTAAACCTGCAACAGCTTTTTCCTTAACAGGGCTTTCATTCAGTCCGCCCGTCCATACTTTTGAGATGGATTCACCCGGTAAACGGTAAACGGGTACATAGGCACCATAACCGACGATACCAACCTTACGATCCGAGAGCATGAGTGGATTCATGTCTATCTTCCTTCTTGTTGATTCAATTGTGTAACAATTTCAATGGCACGTTCAAGCCGAATCTGCTTTTCATCAATCATCTGACGAACAACATGTTCAACTTGTACGGTTGTTGCGCCTGCCGCCACGGCCAATTGCTTGGCATGAAGGCGCATGTGTCCGGCTTGAATGCCGGTGGTGGCAAGCGCGCGTATGGCAGCAAAGTTTTGTGCTAACCCTACCACGACAGCGATTTCTGCTAATTGCGTCGCGGATTCAACTTGTAAAATTTTTAGGACGACTTGCGCCGTTGGGTGTACGCGCGTGGCACCCCCTACAATTCCCAGCGACATGGGGAGTTCAATGGAGCCATGCAAGCGTTCATCCTCTATCCACCATTTGGTGAAACTGGTGTAGCGTCCGTGACGACAAGCGTAAGCATGTGCGCCTGCCTCAACGGCACGCCAGTCATTGCCCGTTGCCATAACAACCGCGTCAATGCCGTTCATGACGCCTTTATTGTGGGTTGCTGCCCGATAGGGGTCTACTTCAGCAAATACAGCAGCTTCAACAATCCCTTTGGCGACTTGCTCCCCATCGTCTCCTAATTCAGAGAAAGCGACCGACCCCGTAGCATATGCCTTACGTTCGTCGGTCAAGTTACTCAGGATACGCAAGTGAGCACGTCCGCCTGTGATCCGTTCTAACTCAGGGCTAAGGCTTTCGGCAATAGTGTTGATTGCGTTTGCCCCCATTGCGTCGCGGGTATCGAACAGGA
>CAIRDJ010000291.1 GCA_903877335.1 uncultured Chloroflexota bacterium
GCGTGTGCCAGAAATTACAGACTCATTGGTGAACGTTGACAACGCCCAAAAGTGGGGGTTTGCCCATCAATTTGGACCCTTTGAAATTTGGGACGCGCTCGGCATTGCTGAAACCGTTCCGACTTTTGAGGAAGGCGGTTACAAAGTTGCGGACTGGGTCCATACCATGCTGGCGAATGGGATTCATCGCTTTTACCAACAGGATGAGCGCGGGCAACGCATCGGCTATTACAGTCCCCAAGCAGGGGCGTATGTCCCCCTCGCGCAAAACCCGCGTGAACTCACCACCACATGGTTACGGGCGACGCACGGCGTGGTTGAACGCAACGCCAGCGCGAACTTGGTGGAGATGGGGGATGGCATCCTGTTGTTAGAAATGACCACCGAACATGCCACCATTGATGAAGACTTTATTCAAATGGGCTTCAAAGCCGTTGAGCTGCTCAATCAAGGGGGGTTCAAGGGGATGGTCATTAGCCATGATGGCGAACGCTTCTCCATTGGGGCGAACATTCTGCTCATGGCAATGGCAGTGCAAAGTGGAGACCTGAACCAACTCAAGCGGTTGGTCAAGGGGTTACAAGATTTCACGATGGCAACACGCTATGCACACGCGCCCATCGTCACCGCGCCGTTCAATATGGCATTAGGGGGCGGGGCAGAGATTCTCATGGCGGGCGTGGCAACCGTAGCGCATATTGAACTGTATACAGGGTTGGTGGAGTTTGGCGTGGGGATTATCCCCGGCGGAAGCGGCACGAAGGAGATGATGCGTCGCCTCATTAACCCGATCATGCGCACCAAGAATGCAGATGTCTTGCCACATTTGCGACAGGCGTTTGAGCAAATCGCTTTTGCGAAAGTTTCCAGCAGTGCGGTGGAGGCAATGCACATGGGTATTTTGCGCCCCACTGATCGCATTGTCATGAACCGCGCCCATCTTTTGAGCGAGGCAAAACGCACTGCCCTTCATCTGGCACAGGACTATGTCCCCCCCCGCCGAGAAAAAATCTACGCTGCTGGACGGGATGCTTATTCCGCCTTGCTCTTGGCAATTGATGGCTTGGTGCGTGGGAAATATGCCAGCGAACATGACGCGCTCATCGCCAAGAAACTTGCCTACATCATGACGGGGGGTGCCCCTTCAGAGCCAACATGGTTAGATGAACAGGTCATCTTGGACTTGGAATTGCAGGCACTGGTTGAATTGGCGCAAACTCCCAAGACGTTGGAGCGCATCGCCTATATGTTGCAAAATAACAAGCCTCTACGGAACTGAGTGCGAAAGGATCATTCATCATGCGAGACGCCGTTATTGTTGCCGCCACGCGAACAGCAGTCGGAAAAGCCAAAAAGGGAACCACCCGCCATCTACGCGCCGATGAGATGATGGCAACCGTTCTTCGAGACTTGATGCACAAAACTGAAGGTAAGCTCGATCCCCTGCTCATTGATGATGTGTTGGTGGGGTGTGCCATGCCCGAAGGGGAACAAGGCTTGAACGTTGCCCGCGCCATCACCCTCCGCGCTGGCTTGCCGGTTGAGGTTCCCTCCGTCACGCTCAATCGCTTTTGTTCGAGTGGCTTACAAGCGATCGCCCAAGCTGCTGAGCGCATCATCGCCAACGGGGCGGATGTGATTGTTGCAGGGGGGGTAGAAAGTATGAGCGGTGTTCCGATGAGCGGTTTCAAACCCTCTCCCAATTTGTGGTTGAGCGAACACCTTCCCGAAACCTACATCAGCATGGGGCACACTGCCGAACAAGTTGCCGACGAATACCACATCAACCGCGCCGACATGGACGAATGGGCGTTTCATAGCCACCGTAAAGCGACGGATGCCCTTGCGCGTGGGCGGTTTGATGACCAGATTGTCCCTGTCCACTACGAGGAAGTGCGGTGGACGGACGATGGAGAGCGCATCGTTGAACGCAAGGTGTTCGATCGCGATGAACATGTACGCCCCGATACCACCTTAGCGCAACTCGCCAAACTCAAACCCGCCTTCACCGAAGGTGGACGGGTGACGGCAGGCAATGCAAGCCCATTGAGTGACGGGGCGGCGGGGGTTATTGTCATGGAGGCGGCGTTAGCTGCCCGTTTGGGTTTAACTCCGCTGGCACGCTTTGTCGGCTTTGCGGTGGCAGGCGTGCGCCCAGAGATCATGGGCGTGGGACCAGCTAAGGCTATCCCCAAGTTACTCCAACGTGTAGGTCTCTCACTTGAGCAAATTGACTTGGTGGAATTCAACGAGGCGTTCGCTTCGCAAGTGCTGGCGGTGATGCGTGAACTCGACCTTGACCCCGACAAGGTGAACAAAGATGGGGGTGCGATTGCGCTGGGGCATCCGCTTGGGTGTACAGGCGCAAAACTGACTGTGCAACTCTTGAGCGAGTTCAAGGTCTATGGTGGGAAGGTTGGGCTTGTCACCATGTGCATTGGTGGGGGCATGGGCGCGGCAGGGCTATTTGAAAACCTGCAGTGAGTGTGAAGAAGGTTGCATTGGTATAACATATCATTAAGTAGACAAAATTGACATGTTATACGCAAATTCCCATTTGTGACTGTCCCTTCAATTTTTCCTCAAACACACCCAAAATTTTACGATGATGTAAACAGTACGGGTGTGTTGTAGATGGATTTCACGTTCGATATTGCAGTCTTCCTGTGTTTGTTTGTGACAGCGATCATCCTGTTTTCGGTTGAGTGGTTTTCTGCTGATGTGGTCGCCTTGGGTTTGATGTTAGCGTTGGTCTTGACGGGTTTGCTAGAACCCCAAGCCGCCTTTGCTGGTTTCGGTAGTGAAACCGTCATGATGATCCTGGGGTTGCTCATCCTCACGGAGAGTCTGGTTCACACCGGCATGGTGGATTTATTGGGGAGTTGGTTGGTCAAGGTAATTGGCAACCGTCCCAGTCGCATCAAACAATTCACCTTGATTGCTCCCTCCATTTTAAGTTCATTCATCAGCAACACTGCCGCTGCCGCCTTCTTCATGCCGATTGTCTTGGGGTTGTCGCGCCGTAGTCAGGTGAGTGCTTCTAAGTTGTTGATGCCCCTTGCCTTTGCCGCCATTTTAGCCGGCTCGGTTACGCTCATCGGCACCTCCACCAATCTTGTGGTCAGTGGGTTGATGCAACAATTCGGCTTGGCACCGTTGGGCATCTTTGAACTGACCCCAGTGGGTTTGCCCATTTTGTTGGTTGGCTTGGTGTATATGGGGACAATCGGACAACGCTGGATTCCAGATCGAATCAAAACCGAGCAAACGGAGGGGAGCGGGAAAAAAGCGGATTTGTATTTCACCGAGATCACCATCCCACACGGTTCTAACATGGTGGGCAAAACCATAGATGCTTCTGGCTTGATCTACCCGATGAATCTTGGGATGCTCAGCTTGCATCGCGGTGAGAGCATCCTGAAGCCGTTGGCGCACGAAGTGTTATATGCCCAAGATGTTCTGCTCGTGGAAGGCACCCGTGAGAGCGTGCTGGCGTTGGCAAACAATGCTGACATAGAAATGAGCGGGCGCATTGAACAGATTGAAAACCTGCAAGATGAGATGCTTCGCACCGCAGAGGTGGTGATCTTGCCTAGCTCTCCACTGGTGGGGGGGACGGTGAAAGGGTTGGGCTTGCGTGAACGGTATCAACTGCAAATTCTCGCCGTCAATCAGGGGGGAGAAATCCGCCACAGCAAAATTGGGCGGTTGAAACTCTCGACAGGCGATGTTCTGCTCATTCGCTTGCCCGTCCAAAACCTAAACGCGCTGGCATCTGATCGTAGCTTTCGCGTTTTAGACATCATCGAAACGCGCGTGATTGACCTGCGTAAGGTGTTCACCGCGCTGGCAATTTTTGTGGTCGCGCTAGGTGTTGCCATGACGGGGTTGGTTTCTATAGCGGTTGCCTCTATGTTGGGGGCGGTAGCGGTGTTTGTGACGGGGTGCATCACCCCTGAAGTGGCATATCGCAACATTGAATGGAAGACCCTCATCTTGATTGGGAGCATGTTGGCGTTTGGTCAAGCGATGCAGGCGACGGGTACAGCTAACTTTTTAGCCGACTTGATTATCCGCCTGCCCTTCAGTCAGTCTCCTTACGGGTTGTTGACCTTGTTCTTTTTCCTTGCCATGCTTCTCACCCAACCCATGTCTAACCAGTCGGCGGCGGCGGTGCTGGTGCCCATTGCCATGCAGACTGCGGTGCTACTCGGATTTGATCCGCGCCCGTTCGCCATCATGATTGCATTGGCGGCAAGTACCTCTTACATCACCCCATTGGAGCCGGCTTGTGTGTTGGTGTATGGGGCAGGGCATTACAAATTCATGGACTTCATCCGCGTGGGTGGGATTCTCAGCTTGTTGGTGTATGTGGTTGCTATCCTGCTTGTGCCCATGCTCTGGCACGTCTAGCCATGTATCCCCCTAGTCAGTGGGGGGATATGCCATTGCACTATATTGAAATGTTCAAGGTGGAGGAACTCATGACAGAAATAGACTATGAAACTTGTAAGCAATTGACACTAGATTATTTAGAGCAGGCTACTTTACGCCAGTTACCAATACAGTCTCAAATAATAGGTCATGAAGATTATCACTTACTGACTAGAAAGTATGGTAGGGACGAGACCGGTAACAATCAAGTGGGTGATTTTATTACAACAGATCGGGAGCAATGGGATCAATTCTGCCAAAAAATTTATGAACTCTCTCAAAGTCGAATAGGCTCTAAGCAATGTGATATGACCTTGATGAGATGCGTGGATGAGATTGGCGTATTTCCTTTTACAGTAGATCAGAAAGAGAGTATTGTTAAAAGATTCACGGAATACATCAGTGATCTCGCAACATCTAAACGCTTTGCTGTTATACCGCTCTATAACCTTGTCTATCGTCTTGATCCCAAAATAGAGAAAGTCGAATTAGGCGAGACATTTTTGTATCCTCCCAAAAGATTTAGTAATATAACAATAATTAGCAAATCCACTAAAGATAAGTTACTTGAGCTACCATCAGTGGGTTTATGGGTTTATGGAGATGCTGACTATGTTGAAAAAAGAATAGAATCAGCTGTTGCAGATGCTTTTA
Organism: uncultured Chloroflexota bacterium; assembly: GCA_903877335.1. GTDB lineage: Bacteria > Chloroflexota > Anaerolineae > Aggregatilineales > Phototrophicaceae > CAIRDJ01. The sequence goes on from CAIRDJ010000291.1 coordinate 5,089, forward strand.
GGATTCTGAGATTTGTTACAATCTGGAAGATAACAGATGGTTTTAATCGTACAGATGCTGAACATATCAGTATGTGGAGGGGAATTAATGCAAGAAACATTTTAATTCTCAATGAATCTAAAACTGAAGGAAGTGAGTCATTCCTAAAAACCCCCCGCTTTGCACTTATGCCTGAAGATTGGACATGGGCGGTAGAAGTTGCGGGTATCGAAGCAATCAATTTCCATCAGCGTAATCGATACAACAATCCAATTTCTAAAAGAATAATGTTTGCTTTAGAGATGTATGATGAGGCACTGATCTCTAATACATTGATTTTAAGAATTTATCGCTTTGTAGTTAGTATCGAATGGGCTATTCCTCTGAATACGCAGGATGATAATCTGTTTCATAAAATTGTCCCTGAAATGATAAACTACAACCAAGTTTATTTTCGGTTTATCAAGGAACGTAAACATACAGATCAACTTGACCCTAGA
>CAIRDJ010000292.1 GCA_903877335.1 uncultured Chloroflexota bacterium
ATTAGCGCGACACCCCTCGATAGTGATCGAACATCTTCGACTATTATACACGCTTTTGGGGATTCCGCACACAACATCACCCACGCACGCGGACGAGCCAGCGGGTGCGCTCGCCACGGGTGGCAAGGGGTCGGGGGATGGGGGCTTGTGTCGCCAACCAGTCCTCGGCGGGTTGGTATCCGCGTAGCACATCAACCAAGATGGAAGTATCTAACAACCCTGTTACCATTGGTGTCGCTCGCGCTGTGCTTGGCGACGTTTTTCCACCCAAACCGCGCCATCTTCTACGTCTAAATCACGCCAACCCCCTGTCAACCCAGCTTCGACAATCTCGCGCCCCGTCATGGGTTCAACCGTGAGCAACTCCGATAATTCTGCCTCTGTCCAAGTGTCGTCTTGCATCGCTTGGAGTTGTTGCGCCAGTTCGTGTCGCTCGGTGGGGGAAAGTTGCTTGACCTGTTCAATGATTTCCTGAAGCGTCATGTGCTTTGGTCTCCTCGTTTTTCACGATTATACACGAGAACTACTCGTGGTTCGCGCTTGCGTGACCGTCGCCATCCCCAATGAGGTTGTTAAAGGATACACTGCCTTTGCACTTGATATTTCGCACAAGCATGTTCGGGATAGCATGAACACGAAATACCAAAGGGGGCATTTTTCTTTTCTCGGGATAATCTTACCCACGCTTGATTGCAAGGCTTAGCGTGTCACAAGCGCACGAGCCAGCGGGTGCGCTCGCCACGGGTGGCAAGGGGGCGGGGGATGGGGGCTACGCCACGCGCCCCTCGCGCATGACTTCCATCGCCACATCCAACACTTGCTTCCCCTGCTCACTACTCAACTTGTTGCATCGGCTTGGCTTCTTACTTCGCTTTACTGGGGGTTTCAAGCCATCGTTTACACGGAATTGGGATGAAGTCATTTTTCAGTCAAAAGCACTTTAAGCTCGTCGATGGTCAACCACGGTTTTGTACGGTGTAGCATTCGATGACAATTTGCACACACCATTGCGAGGTCTGCTATCGCGGTTTCTACCACATCGTTTAATTCAGCGAATGGGATGCGATGATGTGCCTCAATATAGCTATCCCCCAATGCACCATAGGTCTCGGCAAAGTCAAAACCACATACTTCACAAAATAGACGACCATGTTCGGCTTTGAAACGTTGCTTCGCAGTGGTCACAAGGGCTTGATTACGCTCTCGTTGAATATGAATGCGGAGCCTGGGTTGACCCTCCGTAAACGTTGTGATTGATCCATTCGGTTGGTGTACATCATACCAAATGTCTTGCATCAGCATGGCGGACTCCTCATGGAGTTCACGTATGGTTTGGAGTTGTTGTGGATTCACCAACTTGTTAACGACTTTGAGACGGTCATTAGATGAGCTGACAAACCGTAGCGCAGGTGCATAGTCATTGATGTCAATGTAGTCATATGGTTCTGGATGATCGGTCGTTACATATAGGTTGGCATCATACGTGTCATCAGGGTTTATCCTAACCCTAGCGGTAGCCTCGGCTTTGCTGCCGATCCAATCAACCGTCAAACGTCCAATTAAAATCAAATGCTGATTAGAAGAGCTACGAATTACTGCCCAAATAATGTCACCGAGCGCGACTCTGCCATATTGGTTACTGGTAGAGTAGGTCATAAAGGACTGGTCAAGTATACCCCAATCGCCCTTTTCACGAATCCAATAGCGCAAGAAATGCCGTGTCATTTTTCAACTCTCTTCCCATTCATATTCCAATGAATCCCCTGACGTGCCCCACATGTCCAAGGGGGGACGTGGGGGTTGCCTTCGTTGTGCCACGGGTGGCAAGGGGTCGGGGGATGGGGGCTTGCGTCGCCAACCAGTCCTCGGCGGGTTGGTATCCGCGTAGCACATCAACCAAGATGGGGGCATCACGCATAGGGCAGGAACTGCACCTGTGGCAGGAAGGCACGCATGACATCTAGCTCGAAGTTGGCGGTGCCGGGGTGTAAGCACACCGCTGTTGCGGTTGCCACCCCAAAGCGTAGCCCGTCTTCGAGCGACATTTGCCCGCTCGCCACCCGTGCCACGCCTGCCAAAACGGCATCCCCCGCTCCCACCGCGCTCACCACCGCAATCTTAATGGGGGGGATGTGCCAAGCGCGTTCTGCTTGCACG
>CAIRDJ010000293.1 GCA_903877335.1 uncultured Chloroflexota bacterium
AGACCGACATCTTGACCGTGTATAGACCGCTTAAAAGATTGGCGGGGAGGGTGAAAGCGCGCTCTTCAACATAGTATCGCCCTGGTTGCCACCAACTGGTGCTAGGGGGGGCGTGGGTTCTTCGGGATAGTAGCTCACGGTGAGGGGGGCGGTATGCTCCTCAAGCACCGTGTGTAGCCCGTCGGTGACATAAATCCCCATGCTGTAGTCCTTGAACTGAATGCGCTCAATTGACCACCACAAACGTAGCGTGAACTGTTCCCCTTCGTGCCAACTGCTAAAGCGATCCACCAATTGCCCATCCCGCACCAGGTCTGCCCCATGAAAGAGCAGTCCGCTTTCAAAGGGAACGCCAACACGGTTGGGGGGTGCCTCATACAACCGTGTGAAGAAATCGGCATAGCCAAAGAACTCACGCGGGATATAGTCCGCCTTCAACTGTGCGTATAAACTCGGTTCTTCAAAGTCCACCTCGGAGATATACCACACGCGCCGCGCCGTTAGCGCATCGGTGAAGGTCAGGTCATGTTGTGGGAAGAAAACCTGCGTGAAGTAATCCCACTCGTCTTGATCGGCACGCACGGTTTGGCGGTACTGGGGATCGACGATCACGGCATCCCCCCAGTGTAGGCGTTCTGCTAACCAAGCGAAGGTCTCGCCGACATAGGGGGAAAAGGCATCGTAATCGTATAGTGCAAGCGGACTATACAACATGCCAAGCATGCACAACCCTACCGCCCATTGACCCACGCGGGGCAAGCGCACCAACCCAACCGCCAATCCCCCTGCCAACCCGATGCTCACCCAACCCGTATAGCGTGGGTGATAGAACCCTAAAAGTGGGTTTGCAAGGTATAGCACAACGGGCATCAGCAACCACACCAACCAACCCAAGCGCAAGCGTGCGCGGGTGCGCGGTGCAACCGCCATCATCGCCACCCCCACCACCAAGATGATCCACCAAAACTCATGCCACCGCCCAAACCATTCGGCATAGTAATTGGGGATTGCCTCCCACCATGCCCCGATCTGTTGCTGCCTTGTCGCTTGAACCCGTTGGGTGGTCAAGTTGAACTTGTGAATAATTTCGGGGCTACTCAAGATCAGCATCAAGAGCGTGGGATATACCCACCGCGTGACATAGCGCATCGGATAAATCAGCAACGTGAAGAGACCCAGCATGATGAAGTAAATCACCACAGTGGAATGGATGTAGACCAACCCCGCCAGACTCATCGCCAATAGCAAGCCACGCTTCCATGACGGGTGTTCAAGGTGGCGCAAGGTTAACCAAAACGGGATGGGGGCAAGCGCGAGGGTGAAGCTGTGACCACGCAAGAGCAAACTGGCAAACACTCCCCACCCCAGCGAGCCATACACCAAAACCGCCAAGACGGCAGTAGCGGGGGTGTGCAGGCGTTGGATGGCACGGTAGAAAGCACTCAAGCCGAGCGCGTACACCAACAGCGAAAGCGTGCGTAGCATGATGGGATGCAACCCCACCAAACGTTCCCAACCGCTCAGGATCAAATA
>CAIRDJ010000294.1 GCA_903877335.1 uncultured Chloroflexota bacterium
TCTACCACGCACCGCCAACTCACCGAGGCCGAGCTAAATGCTGCTGGCGTAACCGGCGACATGATCCGCTTGTGCGTCGGCATTGAACACATTGATGATATTCTCGCCGACTTGGAACAAGCGTTAACCGCCTCCCAAGCCTAACTTTGCACGCTATGACACAGGTAGTTAAATTTACTGCCTGTGTCCGCTGAGTCAACTTATCCGAAATTGTGACCGGAATCGCTACTTGTTGGGTATACTATCTGAAAACAACAATGCACCACTATTTTGTGAATGAGGGAAACATGATTGAAAAAGTTAAAGTAAAGGATGTAATTGGAGAAAACTGTATCACGCTTGACGATGGTCAAAAAATATATGATATCATCGAGCCGTTGTTAACCGCTGAGCAAGAAGTTGAGTTAGACTTTTCTGATGTGCGTATCTTTGCATCCCCTTTCATGAATGCCGCCATTGGTCAGTTATTGCTGGGAATAGATACCGCTCAACTGGATCGCCTTTTGATTGTAGATCGTAACAAGATTACCCCTGTTGGTTTGGCTGTGATGGGCAGAGTTATACAGAATGCCAAGGAATACTATTCTGACGAAAGTATTCGACAGGCAGTCGATGAGGTGTTAGATAGTGAATCACAGGGCAATTAAATCATGCCTTTGAACCTTACGGTACAAGCCAGTGTAGTTGACCTGCGTGGTGATATTCCTCAAGCAAGCGACCCGTTTTTTGTGGATACCAACGTATGGTATTGGCTTACCTATACACGCTCAAAATTAGGCAATCGTAGCCCCCATCCATACCAGATTACACACTACCCGCGCTATATCACTAAGGCTATTGCCACACAATCAAGGCTATATAAGTGTGGATTGACGCATTCAGAGGTATCCCATTTAGTTGAGAACAACGAAAGAGATATTTACAACCGACAGAATCCTGAATGTAACACTAAAGAATTTAGGCACAATTTTCCTAATGTCAGAATGAATGTCGTACAAGAGATTCAGGTTGTTTGGCAACAGATTGAACAGTTTGGAAACACACTTGAGCTATTGTTGGATGACCGATTGATTGCCCAAGCAGATCAACGTCTCGCTCAGGTTCAGCTCGATGGTTACGACTTGTTCATTGTTGAGCTGATGTTTCAGAACGGGATTGTAAACATCATAACGGATGATTGTGATTTCGTCACTGTACCAGGGTTGACCGTATACACCGCTAACACTACAGCGGTAGAAGAAGCGCGTAGGCAAGGGCAACTCATCAAGCGATAGATGCTTATCATTGTCATGCTCGGTGGTACAATGGGGGTAAATGGTTTAGTCCGAGTGTAGCCCAGTTATGTCTAGTCCTACAATTGTTGCGATTGTCCCCATGCGCCATAATAGCGAGCGCGTTCCTGGAAAAAATTATCGTCTCTTTGCTGAAAAACCCCTCTATCATCACATTGTCGCCACGCTCTTGAATTGTCCCTCCATTCAACAAGTGGTGATTGATACCGACAGTCCGATCATTCAAGAGCAAACCGCGCAACACTTCCCACAGGTGAAAGTGTTGGAACGTCCCCTGCACCTGCGCGATGGGGGTGTCGCAATGAATGATGTCCTGCTTCATACCACTGCCCAGCTCTCTGCGGATTTCTTCTTGCAAACCCACAGCACCAACCCTCTGCTCACGGCGGACACGCTAGAACGGGCGATTGCCATGTTCTTAAAAGGCTATCCCATGTATGATTCGATGTTCAGCGTGACGCGCTGGCAAACGCGCTTGTGGGATGGCTTGGCGCGTCCGCTCAACCATAACGCTAACATCCTGCTTCGCACGCAAGACTTGCCTCCCGTCTATGAAGAGAACTCCCTCTTCTATCTATTCAACCGCACCATCCTGCAAGAGCGTCATAACCGCGTGGGGTTGCGTCCGCTCTTGTTTGAGGTGGATCGGTTGGAAGCCCAAGACATTGATGAAGAGGTTAACTTCATCGTTGCCGAGATGATTTACCACTATCGCCAACAGCAAGCCAGCACGAAGGGATAGCATGATGGAAACGATTATCAAAGGCGGAACACTTATCACCGCAAGCGCATCCTACCAAGCGGATATTGGCATCGAAGGGGGGAAGATCGTCCAGATTGGGCGTGATCTACAGGGATCAACGAATGTGTATGATGCCACTGGAAAATGGGTGACACCCGGCGCGGTGGACATTCACGTTCACATGGAACTTGATTTAGGGGATGTGGTTTCCAGCGATACTTTTTACACGGGCACACGGGCGGGCTTGTTCGGTGGGACAACCTCAGTGGTGGATTTCATCGAGGCACGCGCGGACGAGTCTTTGCGCGACGCTTTCCTACGACGCAAGGCGCAAGCGGATGCCCAAGTAGTGGCGGATTATGGGCTACACATGACGCTCACACCCCACGATATGAACAAGTTGGATGAGTTGGTTGGTCTTGTTCAAGACGGGGTTCCCACGTATAAACTTTATATGGCGTATGGGCATTACTTGGATGATGGGGAGTTGCTCCGCGCGTTTCAAGCAATTGCGCGAGTGGGAGGCTTGGCGGTTATCCATGCCGAAAACTGGCGCGCCATCCAAGTTTTGGTGGCGGACGCGCTCCACAACGGGAATACGTCCCCCATCTGGCACGCGCTCACGCGCCCTGCCGATCTGGAAGCGGAGGCAGTGGGGCGGGCGATTGCCCTTGCCCACCATGTCCATTGTCCCATCCACATCTTTCATGTCGGGTGTGATGCGTCTGTACGGCGCATTGTTGCCGCGCGTGCGCAAGGCGTGGCGGTGACGGGGGAAACTTGCCCACAGTACCTCTTCTTGGATGAGACCGCCTATCAACGCCCACACCTGGAGGGGGCGTTAACGGTGTGCGCCCCCCCGTTGCGCCCCCTTGCTGACCAGCGGGCGATGTGGCACGCGCTTGAACATGACCACCTCCAAATCGTTAGCACCGACCACGCGCCTTTCACCCGCGCCCAAAAACAACGCGGGTTGGATGAACGCAGTTTCACACGGATTCCGGGGGGTATCCCCTCCATCGAAAGCCGTTTCACGTTGTTGTATAACGGCGTGCGTCAGGGGTTCTTTTCGCCCAGTCGGTGGGTGGAATTGTGTTGCACCCGCCCTGCACAGCTGGCAGGCTTCACGAATAAAGGCAACCTTGCCATTGGATACGATGCTGATGTGGTGGTGTTTGATCCGCAATACGCCCAAACCCTACGCTTGGACGCGCTTCATGAACAAGTGGACTGGACACCCTACGAGGGGCAGGCACTCTTTGGCAAAGTGGAAGCGGTGTGGTTGCGAGGCAAGCACGCCATCCATGATGGGGCGTGCTTATTGCAAGCTGGAGAAGGGCAATTCGTGGCGCGTCGCTTTTAGCAGGTGTGGCGGTGGGGGCGCGTGTGGAGGGTGTGTCGCTCGCTGAGGGTGGCAAAGCGGAACATATCATCAAAGAAAGTCAAGTGGGGTTTGCCCGTGTTGAAGATGCCAAAGGTTTCTTGCAACTCGGCATTGATGTTCACCTTGAAGCGGTCAAACTCTGCTTGTTCTGCTTCGGTGAAAGTCTGTAAGTTATAGCCCAACGTCATGTGAAAACCATAGTCCGCAAAGTCTGGTTCACGCACGCCACTTGCTTGAGCGATCGCCTCGCGCAGTCCCCAAATGGCTTGGTGAGTTTCCTCATCCGCTGGCACAAGATCGAATGAAAGATAGTTGTGGTTGCCAAAACCTCCAAAGCGCATGCGGAAATTATCGGGGAGTGGGATGGTCGCCAGTTGCTCGATGAAGTAGCAGTCGGTTTCTGCTAGGGGGGTGGTGAGCGGCAAGTGCCTCGTCCAATAGTCAGGGGTGCGCACCGCGTCCAACAGCAACCCCATGACGGTCATGTGCAAGCTGGAAGGGGGCATCAAGACCACCTTTGGGAAGATCGCTAAATCTTTCACCCTGTGTTGAATGCGCACCGCCACTTGATAGGGCGCATCATCTGGGTTAGCGAAACAGATCACGGTATTGCCGGGATAGGTGCGCACGTCCCCATCGGCATGAAACTTTTCGCCAACGTGATAGGTATACATCTTGATACGATCTCCGTGTGAATGCTTTCGGTAAACATACGCGATCATCATTATCTATCTGTTAATGTTTTATCAAGAATAGGTCAAGCTGCTGTCTTCACCGGCTAGATCTACTCTAGCGCGCTCCAGACCAGGTCTAAGCATGGTGTAGGTTGACGTGGGTGCGGTTGGTTTCGAGGGCACGCGCCAGCGTCACCTGTCAAATTAGGGTGCTCATGAATTGAAACCATCCTGACATTTTTCAATGCTTGTGCTATAACATTCTCATTGCCAAAGATAATATGGACTTAATACAATGAAACTGCAACGCTTGTTATTGATCATTGCTGGGATTGTTTTATTGCTTGGAGGCGTGGGCTATCTCGGTGTGGGGGTGGTGGTTACGAACATCCTAATGAATGTTCCAGGGCATTGCTCTTCTGAAAGTAACTACTATACCAATCGCCCTGAGTCATTTGTAAAGTGGGATGGCACACCTTTGCCCCAACACGCCATCGAAGAACCCTATACCCTCGTTGAGTTTCACCCGCGTGGGGACGAAACCATCCGCTTGAATGGTTGGCACATATTGGCTAATGAGGACAAAGCCACCCCAACGATCATCATTGTGCATGGCTTGGGAACATGCAAGAAGCACCCCGCCAACCTGATGACGGCAAATATGCTCCTAGATGCAGGCTTCAACGTGTTCGTGCCAGACTTGCGCGAGCATGGGGATTCGCAACGACTAGACGGACGTTTCACCGCAGGCATAGAAGAGCACCTTGACCCGCTTGGCGCGTATGATTGGTTGGTAAATGAGTATGGTGTTCCCGCGGATAAGGTGGGCATCATGGGATTCTCTTTGGGGGCAGCTACCAGTTCAATGTCATTTGCCAAAGAACCCCAGTTGGTGGCGTTGTGGGCAGACAGTCCCTTCGCCAACCTGCCAATGACCATCACCTATGAGCTGCGGCGGTTGGGCTTTCCCACCTTTTTATCAGGCAGTAGTGTTTTGATGGCGCGGGTGCTCTACGGGTTAGACCTAAACAGCGCCAATACGGAGGATGCCTTCGGCACACAGCGCAACGGTCGGGCGGTATACTTGACGCACGGCACGGCAGACGAACGCTTGAGCGTGGATTTCACCACGCGCTTAACCGAGATCATGCACGAAACCGATCCCAGTTTTGAACCGTGGTTGGTGGAAGACATGGGGCATGTTGAAGCAATTTGGGAATTTACTGACGAGTATCAATCGCGTTTGGTGACCTTCTTCACACAGGCATTTGCTTCTTAAAAGCATGCCATACAGTGGGTTAGGGGAATTCCCCTAGCCCGTCTTCTATACCGAAAATCAACCGAACACATGACCGAAACTTACCCCGCTTTTTTCACCTGCGTTCAAGGCTTTCAAGGCGTGATGGACTGGTACAACCGAGCACTGGCTTGTGCTCAAGTGCCGCTCGTCAGTCACTTTGTGCCCACCCCACACGGACGCACCCATTTAGTGAGTGCGGGAGTGTGTGAGAGCGCGTTGCCCGTCGTGTTGTTGCACGGCGTGAACGTGAATGCCATGCTGTGGAAACCCATGTTAGAGCGTTTGGCGCGCCACGTTGCGGTATTCGCCGTGGATATTCCGGGCTTCGCTGGCAAAAGCGAGGGAGTACGCTTGGCGTATGAGGATGCCAGCTTGGTGGAGTGGTTTAAGGCGATACAAGCGTATTTCGGATGGAAGCGTGTGCTATTGGTGGGCAATAGCGCGGGGGGACATTTTGCGCTCAAGATTGCGGCGGGTTTGCCGAATCGGGTGGCAGGGGTGGTCTTGCTCAATCCGTGTGGCATCACGCCATATCGAGGCATGTATCAACTGACGCGCGTAGCGTGGTTTGTTCAGCTGTTGCACCTGCTCGGGCGTGGGGTGCTGGGGCATCCACGCATGGCGCAATGGTTTGTAGAGCGGGCGATGGGCAAAGCGACTCATGCTTCAAGCGAGGTGGTGGAACTGGCAACGTTGTTATTGCGCTACTACACCCGTAGAATACCCCCACCGCGCTTGACCGATGAAGAGCTAAAGCAGGTGGTTGCCCCTACGGTCGTGATGGTGGGTGAGGATGAAATCTACACCAACCCTAGCCAAGTCTTAACCCGTGCATGGGCAACTTTGCCCACTGTTGCTACCGTTTGGGTGATGGGCGCAGGACATGACATTAGCCTAGAGCGTCCGCAATTAGTGGAACATGTGATCTTACAACACAGGAGTAACCTTATATGCTTGAAATGACCACCATTCTCGACACGATGACCCTTAGTTCTACCAGTGTTGCCCAGTTGGTGATGGGCATCAGTGACCATCAAGCGTGTTGGAAACCCAACCCTGGCGCGTGGTCAATGCTGGAGGTGGTACATCACCTCTTGGATATTGAGCGCGAGGACTTTCGCCCACGCCTTGACCGCGCCCTTCATCACTCCACTGCCCCTTTAGTGGAGATTGACCCCAGCGAGTGGGTATTGGAACGGTCGTACAATCAAGCGAATATACAGATGGTCATAGAAGACTACTTAGAAGAACGTCAGCGCTCATTGGCATGGCTACAACCGCTAGACGCGCCTAATTGGGAAGCGTCATTCGTTGCCCCGTGGGGGACGCTCCGCGCAGGGGATTTGATGACCGCGTGGATGGCACATGACTTCTTGCACA
>CAIRDJ010000295.1 GCA_903877335.1 uncultured Chloroflexota bacterium
GCATCACAAACCACGCTGCACATCGCTGGGGCAGAAACGGATACACACTAACGGTTGCTCATTCGGTGATGAGGGGTTTTATCACGTTGGAGCCAATTGCTTTGAGCGCGTGTTGCAGGTGGTCATACATTGCCTGATCGCGGTACGTGCCGATGATGGCACCGCCAGAGCCAGCAAACTTAGCTGTTGCCCCGCACGCACGCGCCACCTCAACCATTTGCACTTGCCACGCAGGCAAGCGAGCGATGCTCCGTCGCAAATCAAAGTTGGCATCTATCAAGCGGTTGAGCGTGGCGGTATCCCCTGCTTCAATGGCAACGCGCCCTTCATCCGTGATCTGGGCAAAGCGGAGCATTGCCTGACGGACATCCGTTTCACCCCGTTGAAAGCGTCCGCGTATGTCGTTATGAAAGACTTCGGTCGGTTCGCTCAAGTCGGTGTGATAGGCAACGTACAATGGGGGCAACAGGGAGGGGTCTAACCGTTGATAGAGGTAGTGGGTGTATTGGTGGCGTTGTTGGGCATGTTCGGGGGCAAAGTTCATGTAGACCATCCCCTCATACGCTTGGATCACGCGATCTTGCAACCCAGCAGAAATGCCCAACTCCTCCGCTTCCACCGCTAGTGCAAGGCTAGGTTGAATCTCATGCGGAATAGAGACGGCATAGAACGCCATCAAACACCGTAGGGTGGCGGTGATGATTGAGCTAGAGCCGGCTAACCCCACTTGGCGCGGAATGGTGGAGCTATAGCGAATGGAAAAGTTACGCTTATGCAGGGGTAACTGTTGCTGGTGGCAATATTCTACAAAGCGTTTGATGGTGGCTTTAATCAAGCGGATGCCCCCGTAATAGCCATGCAGTTGAACATCCTGCGCCAGCTCTTGAACCGTGCGAAACTTTGCGCGGTCATTTTCTGCCAGCACAATCTCCACCGTATCCCATTCGTACAGCACCACTTCTGACCAGAAGTTACGAATGCTGACCGAAATCGTGCGCCCGTTGTAGCCGTCGGAGGGGTTGCCCAACAAGCCCGCGCGGGCATAGGCGCGTTTGCGTATGATCTCCATGTTACATCGTCCCTAAGGCTTCAACAATTCATGTAGATACTGGCGCAAATCCGCCCCGTACTTCTCATCTGCCAGCGCGAACTCGACGAAAGCGCGAAAGTATGCCTCAAAGTTGCCAATGTCGTAGCGGGTTTCATCATGCTTCAAGCGCACCCCGTAAACCTTCTTGCCCTCTTGTATCATCAAGCGAATGGCATCGGTCAGTTGGATTTCATTCCCTTTGCCCGGCGCGGTGCGCTCTAGCGCGTCAAAAATAGCAGAGGTGAAGATGTAACGGGCGGCAATGGCAAGCGTACTGGGAGCTTCTGCCATGCTGGGCTTTTCGATCACGTCCGCCAACTCAAAGAACTCGCCTTCTTCTTTGGGTTGAGCAATCCCGTAGCGCGTCACTTCATTGAGCGGAACGTCTTGGAAGGCGATCACAGCATCACAGTCATTCTTGTTGAAGCAGTTTTGCATCCGTCGCACAATGTCGCTGCTGGCGTGTAAACCGATGATGGAATCGCCCAGTGCCACCA
>CAIRDJ010000296.1 GCA_903877335.1 uncultured Chloroflexota bacterium
CGCTTGGGGTCCGTGTTGATGACCTCAACCAAGGCTTCTTCAGTGGGTTGCGGTTGGGCAGCTGTGACGGATGCTTCGGTAGCAGGAGCACTGCTGGGCGCAACACCATTCAACGGGGGGATGACGATTTGTTGCCCCAGTTGCAAAATTGACCCCGTCCCCAACTGAGGATTGAGCGAAAGAATGGTGGTAGTGGGAACGCCATAAGCCACAGCAATCGCTGACAAGGTGTCGCCAGAAACAACAGTGTGGACGATAGAACCACCTTCACGGTTTCCCTGTGGGTTCACGAATGGAGCGTATTGTTGAGCTGGGGTGGCGGTTGGAATGGGCGCGTTCGACTCGGAATTCGTCGCACCTTGGGCAGAGCTGTCGCTTCCCGTCGCAAGTAGTTTTACATCGTCTATCCAGACATTGTTGAATGTATTCGGAACACCCTGAGTGTGATAGACAAACACAGTCACAGTTCCCCCTGTCGCGGTGGCATTCACCCCGTGGCGTAGCCATTGGTCATGTGGCTCGATGAAAGCCGACCACACCACTTCGGGCGCGGTGGGATCCGTTCCACCGTTTGGATCAATCCCAATGCGCGTGCTTGCACCTGACTGCAAAGATGAGCCACACCCACTTCCCTCCGCGGCAGGGGTACAGGACTTCACTTGGGTGGTCGCTTCGGCACGCAAACCTGTTCCCGCCGCAACATTCACTTCCTGATACAATGCCATGCGATACTGCACATAACCTCCGCTATAGTTAGCGGCAGTCGTGCCCTCCACCGGAGCAGGTCCCACCCCCTGATGAGGAAAGCCATACACGCGATCGCCGCGATCGTAATATCCAGAGGGTGAACCAAGCGGAAGCCACAAACTCCAACCCATTGGAACGGTCAAATCACCACGAGTTGTGCCCACATAATTGCCAAAATTTCCTTGTTCCAAACCACCGTTATTGAGCAGATTCGTTTGGGCAAACGTGGGAGGCACGCCACAAAATATTGATAAACACAATCCAAGAAGGATGATTCGGTATCTCATCAGAATTCTCCGCAATCGTCAGGGTCAGGAAAATTTTAACATGGGGGGGGAAGGTGTCAAGCTACCTAGATGGCTTCAATCAACTCATCCGCAGCGCGTTGCCCACTCATGAGGGCACCGTGTACTGTACCTGGGTAATCTAGGTTAGTCGCTTCCCCTGCAAAGAACAACACATCCGCCACACTTTCCGCCAATGCCTCAATATCATCAGGCGTGCTACCCACCCCATAGGATGAGTACGATCCATAGCTATAGCGATCATTCGACCAGTTAGTACGCAAATGCCCAATAGGGGCGGGAATAGCCTCCCCATAAATGGTGCGTAACATGCTCATTGCCCCTTCGATGATGTCAGCATCGCTCCAAGATTCCACCTCTTGCCCAAACTGACCGGCATTGAAACACAACAAAATGGGTTGCTTCACCACGTCGGCAAGGTTCAAACATTCGCCCCAGCGCCCGCGTGCTTCTGCATCGACATAACCGATGAAACGTGCCTCTTCGTCCCAAAAGATTTCAGGGAATTGTAGATAGAGTTTACTCAGGATGCCCATTTGCAACCGCTGAATCGCTTGTTGTTTGGCGGAGGGCAACGCTGGATTGAAGGTGATGGCGTTCGCCTTCAACACGCCCAATGGCACCGTGACCAATGCGGCATCGGCAACAAAAGTTTGCCCCCCCGCCCTGACGCGCACGCCCTCCTCATAGGCATAATCAATCTGGGTGACGGGCATCTCTAGGCGAATGTCCAACCCCTGCGCCAAATGGTCGGTGAGCCAGTCATAGCCATTTGGGAACACCACATCCTCGCCTGAATATGCTTCGGACTCGTTCCAATACCATGCGGATAACTTACCAACACGGTTGGCATATTCATGCTCGATGGTGGTATTGATGAAATAGGCGAGTATTTGATTCTCTTCGTCATCAAATTCATATTCTAGTTCCACCAAAGCCAGTTGAATAGCTTCGCTCAAGGGTAGGTCATGGTCGCGTTCTTCGGCAATGACATACGCGGTTTCTATGATCTCTTCAAAAATGCTATAGTATTCGTCGGCATCGGCATCCGGCATCGGAGAGCCATCACTATAGAAGGTTACGCCGTTGTCGTAGTCGGTTTCCACTCGCATGATGTTGAGTTCATCCGCCAATTCGGTCAGAGGGTTGCCGTCCACGCCATGAATCCAAGACGCCCCCATGTCCAACGCCAAGCCATTCAAGTCTCGGTTTGTCCAAACGCGCCCACCATAACGAGCGCGAGCTTCTAGCACGACCACGCGATAGCCGTCCTGCTGCAGAGTTTGCGCTGCTGCCAACCCCGCCACCCCCGCACCAACCACCACAACCTCTATATCATCCTCTTGGGCAACACGCGCCACGCTGACGCTAGGCATTATCCCCACGCTCAACAACATCTTTAAAAACTTCCGACGATCTATGATGGGTTTGTGCACAGTCTATTCTCCGATTGGTCACTTGCAATATATTTGTTCATGAATCTTGATAGGGTTGTCGCGCTCGTAACTATAACACAAGAAACTATTTCGCTTGATATAGTCAAGAAAACGAACAACCCGCACAAGTGCAGCTATGTCAAGGTGCTTAGCGAGATAAAATACGCATTAGAGTAATTTTATGGCGTTGGCAAAACTATTTTAACCGATGTAAAATCGATCCAATTGCTTGGTTATCGAAAAGGTTACACGATGTTAAATCCTTCTTCGCCCATCACCCAACCCTCTAGCTCCGCTTCTGAAGGCACGCCATTTTTGACCAAAGAATGGCTAGAACCGCGCTTGGTGGTGGCAACGCTCGTGCTGATTGCGATGAGTTTTGTGGCAGAAAATCAACAATGGGCACCGAGGTTGATCTTGCTCATCAACATTGCCTCCTACCTAACAGGGGGATGGTTTGGTTTGCGGGGGGCAATTCACGCTTTGGTAGAAGAGCGCGTGGTTGATGTGGACTTGCTGATGATTCTAGCGGCACTCGGTGCGGCGGTCATTGGTGAATGGCACGAAGGGGCAATCTTGCTCTTCTTGTTTTCACTCAGCAACGTGTTACAAGATTACGCCATCGGGCGCAGTCGTAAAGCAATCCAAAGCCTGATGAAGCTCTACCCCGAAGAAGCAACGCTCAAGCGGGGGGATCAATTTGTCACCATCAAAGCGAGTGAAATTCAACCCAACGACTTGCTCTTGCTGAAGCCAGGCGAGCGCGTCCCTGTGGATGCCCTTGTCATAGCAGGACAGTCTAGCCTAGACGAATCCAGCATCACGGGCGAATCCATCCCCGTTGATAAAACCGTCGGCGCAATCGTATTCGCCGGCACCTTAAACGGGCACGGTTCATTAGAGCTACAGGCAATCGGCACTGCACAAGAGACGGTATTGGCGCGGGTGATTCAAATGGTGGAGAATGCCCAAGACAGCAAAGCCCCCACGCAACGCTTCTTAGAAGCATTTGAAAGGCGCTACGCCGTCGCCATCATCGGATTCATCGCGCTGTTCATTGCCATTCCCCCGTTGTTCGGTGTGCCCTTCACCGACAATTTCTACCGTGCAATGGTGTTGATGACGGTTGCCAGTCCGTGTGCGCTGGTGATTAGCACGCCAGCATCGTTCATCTCTGCCATTGCCGCAGGGGCGCGTAATGGGGTGTTGTTCAAAGGGGGGGCGCACCTCGAACTATTCGCCGACATCAAAGCGATGACGTTTGACAAGACCGGCACGCTCACGATTGGGAAACCCCAAGTGACTGACCTCATCCCGCTGGGGGCAGAGACCAACACCAGCGCACTACTGGGACTGGTCGCCAGTGTCGAATCCCACAGCGAGCATCCGTTGGCGCGGGCAGTCGTGCGCTATGCACAAGCGCACGGGGTCAACATGGCGGAGGTGACGGGCTTCCGTGCGGTGGTTGGGCGCGGGGTGGAAGCACAAGTGGATGGACAAACCATCACGATTGGCAGTGCCAAGCTGTTCACCCCTCCCCCACCGAGTGAGGTTCAGCAGCATGTGCGCATGCTGGAATCGGCAGGCAAAACCGTCATGTTGATTCAACAAGCGGATCGCTTCATCGGGTTGATCGCCCTAGCCGATCAGCTTCGCCCTGAATCAAAAGCGGTCATTGCCTCGCTCAAGCAACAGGGTGTCTTGACGGTCATGCTCACGGGGGATAATGAGCGCGTGGCAAATGCGATTGGGAAGGAAGTTGGGATTGATCGTATTCATGCTGACCTGCTCCCGTCGGACAAGGCACAGATCATTGAGCAACTTCAACGCGAGGTTGGCTCCGTGGCAATGATTGGCGACGGGGTGAACGATGCCCCCGCCTTGGCGGTTGCCAACATTGGGATTGCGATGGGGGTTGCTGGCTCGGATGTTGCGCTAGAAACAGCGGATATTGTCTTGATGGGAGATCGCCTTCCGTTGATTGACTACGCCTTCCAACTGAGCCGAAAAGCACGGCGCGTCGTCTGGCAGAACATCACTTTCTCGTTGGCGGTCATCGGCGTGCTAGTGGTGAGCGTTTTCGCCATCAACCTGCCGTTGCCGTTTGGGGTGTTCGGTCATGAGGGTAGTACGGTCATTGTGGTACTCAACGGGTTGTTTGCTCTGCTCATCCTGCCGGAGATTGCTCGCCGTCGGCGAGAACGCACACTAGCATGACGCTCATACGGGGTGAGGGGGCACAGACTGCCCCCCACCCATTACGAAGGCTACTTTAATTTTTTGCCGGTGAAGAAGATGTTGAGGGTATCGCCTACGTTGTTATCGCGCAGGTAGGCAATGTGTTCACCCTTGAACGGAATGGGATCCATGCCGAAGTGATTGACTAGCGCGTTATCCTTGACCACGTTGGGGACTGCCAACAGGTCTAACAAGGAAGAGGTGACGGGCGAGCCGGGGAGGAGTGTTTCCATGATGGCAACCGGCAAGCGGAGCAACCCCACTGGGGCAGGAAACCATATACGGCGGGCACCCAGTGCCACCAAGATTCGCTCTTCGATCTCCCCCAACGTTAACACTTCGGGACCGCCCAGCAACAACTCTTTGCCAATGGTGGTTTCATCGTCCACACAGCGCACGGTTGCTTCGGCAACATCTAGCACCGAGACGGGTTGGAACTCCGCTTTGCCGCCCCCGATGAGCGGAAAGATGATCGGGGTGAGTTGTACCAAACGCGCAATCGAGTTGAAAAATTCATCTTGTGTGCCAAAGATGGCGGAGGGGCGGAGTGCTGTCCAGTCCATTCCGGAACGTGCGACGTACTCTTGCGCCATGCCCTTGCTCTTCAAGAAGCGATAGGGCAACGCGCTGGACGCACCATTCTGGCTCATGTTGATGAAGCGTTTGATGCCGGCTTGTTTGGCGGCATCCACCACGTTGATGGTGCCTTGATAGTTGACTTCTTCGTAGGTGGCTTTGCCCTTCTCAATGGCAATGGCAACCAAGTGAATGACCACATCCACACCGTGCATCAACGCAACCAAAGACACGCGATCGGTGACATCTGCCTGCACAAACTCGACACGATCTTGATACTGGCTTAAACGCATCTTTGCAACGTCCATGTTGCGAACTTGAGCGCGAACAGTATAGCCCCGCTCAACGAGTTTAGGAACAATATTGTTGCCAACGTAACCGTTAGCTCCTGTCACCAATACGGTTGTCATTTTGCCTCCACTGGGTTGTTGAATGTAATGGTAGCGAGTGAGTAGGCATCTTGTCCGCCTGCAATCAACACTCTCTTATTTGGATGCTCATAATTGTACAAACCAACAATGAGTGTGTTATGAGTCGTAGATAGGGAATTAGGGATGAAGAGGGCGTGCTGGTCGATGATGGCTTGCCCAATCTTCCAAGTGGGGGTGGGGGATTGCCCCCCCACTGGCTCGGCATCGTGTTGGGCAACCAAGACCCCGTCCTCGTTCAACAGTTGCACAAACACTTTATAACGTTCTTGCAGGGGGGAAGCGGTTTGCCAGTGCAAACGCACCATGAGCGCGTCATACGGTTGTACGCCGGTGCTACTGATGGCATAGTCGGTTAGGGTGATGTGTTCGCCAAAGCGCACATCCACCCCCTCATGAACCTCGCCAAAGGTGGCAGGGGGAAGGGCATAACGCGCCAAGCGCACATCCCCAAACCACGCATCTCCAACCTCAAAGGCAGTCTGGTCAAGCACCGTTTCCACCACGCGATTGGGATCACGCTCTGCTTCTCCCCACAAGACGGCAAAGAGCGTGTCCACTTGAGGCAGCACGGCTTGAACATCTTGGCGAATTTCCGCATCAGGACTAGAGAGATGGGCGGGGATACCAAAAGTCAGCAAGCGGTTTTGCGCATAATAATTGAACACTTCAACTTGACCGGGCGCGTTCAAGATCACCCCCACTTTGCCTTGTGAGGTCGTGAGGATGGTTTGCACCAACCCGCGATAGTCATCTCGTTGATAAGCAGGCGCGTTATAGAGCGGTGGGATAATCTGGCGGAAGGTGAACAACGTCCCCACTACGCCAAGCATCACGATGCCCCGCGCCAACGGACGGATCATGCGTCGCTCACTTTCCATCCACCACAAACTAGCAACGCCCTGCCCAATCGCCAATGCCAACCCCACTTGTGAGGGTAGCAAAAATTTGAGGTTGCCCTCACGGAATAAGCCTTGTGCAAGGAAGAATCCAATCGGCACAAGTGCGACCATCAACGGGAGAAACCGCTTCCAAGTTGCTTTCTCGGCATGGATGCGCAACCCGAACAAGGCGAAGACCAGCAGAATACTAATCCAATGAAAGGGGGCTTCGGTGTAGGTCATCCCCATGACAAGCCAACCCACAATCTGATTGAGGCTATCCACTAAGGGGGTAGGCTCGCCCGTGTTGGGCCACGTGGTCACTTGACGAATGGCAACCGCCATGAGCGGGGCGAACAACACCAACGCCAGCGCGTTCGCCACCCCATACCACGCCAGTTTACGCGCTGTTGAGGACAGGGTGCGCCAGTGTAATCCTTCCAGCAACCACAACACCGCCACCCCACCTTGCGCAATCATCACCAGCGGGAAGGCGTATTGCGTCCACAAGCCCAGCGCGTTCAAGATGCCTAATGCCACCGCCCTGCGCCAAGTTGGGCGCGTCAGGAAGCCCACTAATGCCCACAACGCGCCCACACTCCACAGCGTGAGCGTGGCGTACATGCGCATTTCTTGACTGTAGTAAATCTGAAAGGTGTTGAACGCCACCAATCCCCCAGCAACAACCGCACCCAAATAGCCGTTAGCGGGTTTGCTCCCCAACCGTTGCGCCAGCGCAAACGTCCACGCCACCCCCAGCACCCCCTGCAAAGCAGAAAGCGCACGCAAGCTCAATTCCGCATCCCCCACCGCACTGCGCCAAATCTTGAGCAACCAATAATATAGGGGGGGGTGGATGTCGGCGGCAGCATTCTGGGCGATTTGGGCAAAGCTACGGGTGGCTTGCACATAACTGCTCCCCTCATCATTCCATAGCGACTGTGCCCCCAACTGATGAAAGCGCAACCACGACGCGCACAGGGTGATTCCGATTGCCAACAGAAGGTAAGTGAATTTGTGCATGGTTTCCTCACGATAGGTCAACCGAACTCAAGCCTTCATGCATTGTAACCAAGCAGCGTGCCGAGTGTGAGAGCGACTGCCAACCGCCCCCGCAAGATACGCGCATCCGCTCACTGGTATATCCCCCCAACTTATGTCAAACTTAGATGTTTGTGCTTACGGCTTCTAAACGTTGACTAAACAAACTCTGATTTATTTCCAACAACGATGCCATAGGTTTGCTGTTGATTTTTAGAGCCTAGTAACACTCTGATCACAAAATACAAGAAAGGCTAAATTCAATGATAGAAGTGGAAAATTTGGTCAAACAGTACGGCGACTTCATCGCTGTTAACGGCGTGACCTTTTCCGCAAAGCCGGGAGAAGTGACGGGTTTCTTGGGTCCGAACGGAGCCGGTAAAACCACCACGATGCGGATTCTTGCGGGATACCTCCCCCCCACGTCGGGGCGGGCAATGGTTGCGGGACAGAATGTATTTGAGAACAGTTTAGCGGTTCGGCAACATGTTGGCTATCTGCCAGAAAGCGTTCCGCTCTATCGAGACATGACCCCCTTGGGGTATCTCACTTATGTGGGAGAAATTCGCGGGGTCAGCAATCTACAAGCACGCGCCCTACAAACCCTAGAGCGCGTGGGGTTGCACGAACGCGCTTACAACCGCATCCGCAACTTGAGCAAGGGGATGAAGCAACGGGTAGGCTTGGCGAGCGTGCTACTGCATGACCCCGAAGTCATCATCCTCGATGAACCCACCATCGGGCTAGACCCCCTTCAGGTGGAAGAGTTGCGCGCGCTCATCCGTGAGCTAGGCAAAAACCACACCGTACTTTTCAGCACGCACATTCTTTCTGAAGCAGAAGCTGTGTGCGATAACATCGTCATCATCAATCAAGGGGAGATCGTGGCAAAGGGAAGCCCTGCCACGTTGCGCTCCCAACTAGAAAGTGGCGGGCGCATCCTCATCCGCTTGGATGGAATGGACAGCGGCGACACGCGCGAAACCGCCCGCCTCACTTTAGAGAAGTTGGATGAGATTAGCCATGTGGTCATCAATGATGAAATGCTGATTGCCACCCCCGCACGTGATGATATTGATCCACGCCCGGTCATTGCCCGCACGGTGATTGAACAAGGTTGGGACTTGATTGAGCTACGCGCGTTAGCGGTTGACCTTGAGGAAATCTTCTTGGAAGTTACACGACGCACATCCAATAAACAGGGAGCGAACTAACCATGCGTGCGATTTTTACCGTCTATAAACGTGAGCTGGCAATCTACTTCCGCTCTCCCATTGCGTATGCCATCGCCTTTGCGCTCATGCTGTTCATGGGCTTACAGTTCTCCTACGCGCTGATCTTCGCCACACAGGCGAACATCCAAGCCCAACAATTTGGGGGAGGACAGCAGTACACCCTCATGACCATTTTGGGGAGCGTCCAGTTGCTCACCTTCTTGATGTTCTTGGTGGGTCCGTTGCTCACCATGCGCCTGATTGCGGAAGAGAACCGCGAGGGCACGCTTGAAGTATTGATGACCTTGCCGATGAATGAGTATGAGTTCATCGTTGGCAAATTCCTTGCCTCTTGGACATATTACACCTTCATCTTGGTGCTCACACTCGTCCACGCTTGGTTAGGCTCGGCAGTGGGCAATCTCGATTATGGGCTATTGATCGGGCAATATGTCGGCGCGTGGTTGTATGGCGCGGCAGTTTTGGCAATCTGCTTGATCTGGAGCGCGGTGACAGAGGATCAATTGGTGGCAGCGTTCTTAGGGGCGTTGTCGGTCTTGATTCTATATGTATCCAACTGGGCGTATGAGTACGTCATCAACCTTCCTATCTCTGGCGCAGAATTGCTGGGCGAGTTCGTGCGTCAATTGGGCGTGGGGGTACACTACACCGAAACCATGTCACTAGGGATTATCCGTCTTGAAGACATTGCCTACTTCGTTTTCATGACCATTGCCGCGTTGTTCATCACCACGCGCATTGTAGAAACTCGCCGTTGGAGAAGCTAAACATGACACAAAATCAATCCTCTACACAACAACCCATCATCCCCCCTTTCATCCTCGTTGGATTAGCGGTGGTGGGGTTGCTGGTTGCCTTCGCCAGCTTATTGGTGTCTGGCGCATTGGGCATTGTTGGTTGGGCAGCTTTGGGTGTGGGCGCGTTGGCACTGGTCGCGCTGGCGGTGCTTGCTCCCCAAACCGTCTTGAGCGCGTTCAGCGGGCGCAACTTCCGCTTTGGGGGAACGAGCGTCTTGGTGACAGTGGTCTTGCTGGGCGCGTTGATCGCCGCCTATGTCATCATCGCCAATTTTGAAGTGGTCTGGGATGTCACCGGTAACGATGAGTTCAAACTCAATACACAGGCACAAGAAGCCATCACTGCACTGGGTGCTGACCCCAACATCCAAGCCATTGAGTTGATCGCTTTCTATGATTCGTCCCTACGGAGCGAGCAAGAACGCCGTGAACTCTTGTTCCAAGATTACGTCAACTACAGCAACAACAAAGTTAGCTATCGCTTAGAAGACCCCAACCGTAACCCCACCCTCGCGCAGTTCTATACCGCTGTGAACGGGGATATTGTGGTGCAGTTGGCAGGCAATGAAGACCCTGCTGGCGTGGAAAAGGTTCAAACCGCCTTTGGGTTCGACCAGAACCAAATCACCAACGCCATCCTGAGCATTGCCTCCAGTGGAGATTTCCGCGCTTACTTCTTGAATATCGACAGCGATGTCTCAAGCGAGGACACCGAAGGTTTGGGCGCGTCTGAAATATCAGGCATCCTGTCCGACCGTTTACGTTGGACGGTGAACGAAGTTTCTTCGATTGATTTGCTGTCCACCGGTAGCGAGTTTGAGCTTTTGGACGAAACAGCTGACGGAGAAGTCTTGGTGGTGATCGGTGGCAACCGTGAACTACGCGAGGAAGAGGTAGAACTCATCACCAATTACGTGAGTGAGGGCGGGCACTTGGTATTGATGGCGGCCCCTGATATTGACGGCTTGGCGTTGGCTTCTACAGGGACGCTCAATGATTGGCTCAAGCAAAACGTCGGGTTAAGTTTCTCTACAGATGTGGTCATTGATCCGTCACAAAACTTCCAAAGCCCCTACTTGCCCGCCATCACCGACCTTGATACCGCCCAATACATCACTTCTAACATGGCGGCAAACAATGGCGCACTGGTGTTGCAACTCCCACGCCAAATCGTGGTAGAAACTACCTTGCCAGAAGACGTGACCGTCACGCCGATTGCTCGCACTAGCGAAGGGTCTTACCTCAAGTCGGTAGAGAGCCTGCTTGCCGAAGACATCGAACCAACCGAGGACACGGTTAAGGGTCCCTTTGTGGTCATGGCAGTAGCAGAAAACAGCAACAGCGGTGCGCGCGTGGTGCTTGTCGGAAGTCAAGACCTTGCCAGCAACCAATTCGGGTCAATCAACTTGGATGTCTCGCTTAGCACAATAGTTTGGGCAACCAACTATCAAGCGTTCTTTGAGTCGCTTCCGCGCGTGGCATCGGATGAGTTCAACCAAGATATTCCGATTGTGGCAACCAATGATGTCATCAATCAAATCAACTTTGTGAACCTATTCGCCCTGCCCTTCGGTATTCTTTTCATCGGTGGTTTCGTCTGGTGGAATCGTCGTAAGTAACTTCACAATGGGGCAGGCTCATCCTCTGCCCCATTCCACAATAAACAGGAGCATTCAAACATGAGACTCAATTTACGTAACATCATCTTTCTTGTAGTCGGCGTTGCTGTGATTGCGGGGGTTCTCATTTGGCAGAACACCACCGCCAATACTCCCGAAGTCACCGAAACACCCGAAGCCACCATGAGCGGGGTCTTGTTAGAAGGCGTAGACGCTTCTGCCATTGACAAGGTGGATGTGCGTCGGAGCATCACAGTCGAGGGACAAGCAACCCCAACCGAAGAATTTGTCGTGCTTGCTCGCAATGACGCTTCCGTTTGGTCAATTGAGGAAGCGACCAACGTAACCGAGCGTGACACCGACCAAACCCCCATCACCACCGCTATCAGCAATGTGGCAACGCTTGAATATAACGATCGCTTTTCCCTCAGCGAAACCAACGCCGCTCTCAGCGCGTTCGGGTTGGATACGCCCACCTTCACGCTAGTTTTGAGCGCGGGCGAAACCACCACAACCGTATATGTGGGCGCAAAGAATCCGGGCGGAAGCCGTTACTATGTCCGCCTCAATGAGGATATGGACACGGTTTACTTGGTTGCACCTGCTAACCTTGACCGCTTCAACACGTTCATCACCACCCCGCCCTATGTTGCCGCGCCCACTTCTACCCCCACGCCCTACCCCACTGCCAATCCCTACAGTGAAGTGGAACAAACCGCGACTGCCCAAGTGGAACTAGAGGCAACCTCCACCGCTATGGCAGCGTTCAACGCCACTGCCACCGCTGTTGCAGAAATCACCCCCACCGCCACGCCCGAAGCCACCCCAACTGAAGGTTAGGCGCGTCGGTTTTCCCCCTCATGCTTGTCAGTTCATGGCATTGAGGGGGAAGCCCCCAAATCATCAATGGCATGTGAACAGCACACGCTTTGGAATGAATGAGCTGGTTTTGCTTAGCGAGACAAGGTAGACCGTTTTACGGGCTACGAGCGGATTTAGAGGAGCGTTCCCAAATGTGGGTGAAGCGTCATGGCACCCATGCAGTCCATCATGGTTGACGATCACTTAAGGCATTTGTGTGCCCAATCCCCTTCCGCGCATCCCTTACGATTCAAACGCGACAGGCAACACCCCCTGTCAAACGCTAAAGCCCGTGTTTCGCCTTGAACCAGTTCCAAACGTGCATCAACCCTTGCGCGAGGGGAACTTGCGGGGCGAACCCCAGCAATGCTTTGGCGCGGGTGTTATCGCAATAGGTGATGAGAGGCTCGCTGGGGGGGGCTTCGCCATGTTCAGCAACCGCTTTCCTACCCACCAATTCCTCATAGATGTGGACAAACTCCGCTAACGAGACCGGCGAACCGTATCCCAAGTTGAACGTCATGAACCCCATGGGGCGGTTGAGCGCGGCAACAATGCCCGCTACGGTGTCCGCCACATACGTCCAATCACGCTTGAGAGTTTCTGCATTCCACAGCGTGAGTTTGTGCCCATACACGATGGATTCCAGCGTCCGAATGGGCATCATATCCGGGCGACCGTCTTCGCCGTACACGTTGAAGAAGCGCAGAATGGTGACATCCAAGCCATACAGATTATGATAGACATGGGCGAATAACTCTGCGGAGCGTTTGCTGGCAGGGTAGGAAGCAAGCGGACGGTCGGCGGCATCCTCTTCTTGGAAGGGAACTTTGGTGGTTTGCCCATAGATGGAAGATGTGGAGGCGAGCACAAAATGGCGCACCCCAAATCGCTTACACATCTCCAGCACATTCATGGTTCCGCCCAAGTTGACCTGCATGTACAGCAGATCGCGGTTGATGGAGTATCGCACAGAAGATAAGCCGGCTAGGTGTACCACCTTTTCGATGGCGTGTTTTTGGAAAACCGCTTCTAGCTGATCGACTTGACAAATGTCTGCCAACTCAAACGCGACGCGACCGCCTAATTGTTCAATGCGCGCTCGTTTGATGGCGGGGTCATAATAGGGGTCAAAATTGTCTATCACCACCACGCGCTCCCCTTGCTCCACTAGCGACCGCGCCAAGTGACTACCGATGAAGCCGGCACCGCCGGTAATGAGAATAGCCAAGTCACCCTTATCCTATCTAAATCAGCAAAATCGACAGCAAGTGTATCAGGATGGTTAACTTTTCAATAGCCTGTGCTAAAATGCCACCCGTTCGATAGTGATTGTAGGAGCATTGTCTTTTGAGCAAAGCACGATTGATCTTTTCTACTGGCTCATTGTGGCTAACCGATACTGCCTATAGTTTTGAACTGGCGGCAGAAGCCGGCTTTGACGGCATCGAGATCATGTGTGACCAACGCTTTACCACGCGCAATCCTGATTATCTTTTATCCCTAGCAGAACGCTATCAGTTGCCCATCTTAGCGGTACACACCCCCTTCAGTGACGATGTACCCGGTTGGGGCAAGAACAGCACCGAGCTGGGGCGTGTCACCTCCTCTGTGCAGTTGGCGGAACAAATTGGAGCTGAAGTTGTGGTGGTGCATCTCCCCATGAAGTTGTGGTATCGCTCGTTTAAGGTCGGACGGTTGCTGCAGGGACAATATCTAGCGGGGGGTGTCTTCCGCGAGATCAAAGAATGGATTGAACAAGGCACACTCAAAACCATGCAAGCACAAACCCCTGTCAAAATCGCCATCGAGAATATGCCCATCAGTGAATTTTTGGGTAGATCGGTTGATTTTGCCAATTGGAACACTCCGCAGGCGTGGAGCAGTATCCACGACCATCTCACCTTAGATACTACCCATTGGGGAACTTTCAATATTGACCCCATTGAACCGCTCCGCATGGCAGGGGAGCGCGTGGCACATATTCACCTGAGCAACTACAAGAACAAGCGTGAGCATCGGTTACCCCAAGACGGGGAACTGAGCTTGGGCGCGTTCTTACAAGAATTGGTGAAGATGGACTTTGGCGGAACGGTCAGCGTTGAACTTCATCCCGACGCACTGGCATTTGAAAACCCAACCGCCACCCGCCGCAAAATGGCAGAAACCGTCGCATTTTGTCGCCAGCACCTACAAGGCACGATCGAAGGAACACCCCTGTGAAGGTGTCCGCTTTATTCACCTATCCAATTAAATCATGTGGAAGTATCGCCCATACTAGCCTGGCGGTCTTTGCCAGTGGGGCACAGTATGATCGGCGTTGGATGCTCACCGATACAACATATCAATTTCTTTCACAGCGTGAGTTTCCTCAGCTTGCCTTGATTCAACCTACCCTCACAGAGCAGACGCTACGCCTGACCGCGCCCAAGATGCCCCCCCTAGAAATCCCCCTTCCCCACGCCGAACAAGATGATCCCACTGTTTCCGTGACCATTTGGCGGGACACCGTACCAGCGGTTGATGCGGGGGATAGCGTGGCAGAATGGTTGAGTACCGCCATCGGAGGGGCGGCACGCCTGGTCTACATGCCCAATAGCACCTACCGCGCCCTCGACTCCCGCTATGCCAAGCGAGGGGGCAACGTCAGTTTTGCCGATGGCTATCCGTTGCTGATTACCACAGAAAGTTCACTAGAAGATTTGAACCGTCGCATGATAGAGCGTGGCAAGCAACCCATACCGATGTCGCGCTTTCGCCCGAATATCGTGATCGCTGGCACAGAAGCATGGGCTGAAGACCACTGGCTTGAGGTTGAAATCGGAAGCATGCGCTTTGATCTGGTCAAGCCGTGCGCCCGCTGTACCATCACCACAGTAGACCAAGCCACCGCCCAGATTGTGGATCATCAAGAACCGCTGGCAACCTTGAGTCTATTCCGTCGCAATGACAAGGGTGGGGTGTTGTTCGGGCAGAATTCCGTTCCACATGGGGAGGGCATCCTGACGATAGGCGAGCGTGTGAGCGTGATAAAACATGCCTGATTGGATGGGTTTTTTTTTTACATTCGCCCTCGCCTCCATGATCCAAACCATCAGCGGATTCGGGATGGGCTTAATTGGGATGCCCATCCTCGTTCCTGCAATCGGGATTGACCCCGCGCGGGTGACGATGGTGGTGATTGCCACCATCACACAAGTAGTGAATGTCATCAAAAGGAAGGAATCCCTAGAGTTACGCTCGATCGGTTGGTTGGGGTTTAGCGGTTTGTTGGGCATTTTAGCTGGCTTTTGGATTGTCGATTATGACATCTTCCCAGAACAACGCTTGGTGCAATCCCTCGCCATCCTGACCATAGGTTACGCACTATCGGCGTTATTCATCCCCACGCTCCCCCATCTAACCCACAACCGCTTTGCCCCTGTGGCGGGCTTCGTGAGCGGCATTCTCACGGGCGCGTATAACATCGGCGGACCGCCGGTGATTATGTATGCCAACGCTCGCCGTTGGAGTGCAGAGCAAACCCGTGCAAATTTGAACGCCTTCTTCACGATCAAGAATGTTTTCGTTTTGGTCTCACATTTTATCGTGGGAAATTTTACCGCATCCATCCTGCGCTGGATTGTGGTCGGTTTACCGTCGATGGGCTTCGGAATTATACTGGGCTTGCTCGTCGCCCATCGCATTCCAGAAAAACATTTTCAGCGGATTGTGCTGGTCTTGCTGTTGATTGTCGGGCTACAAATGTTGTTTTCTGCATAGCGTCTATCAACCATTGGTTGCCCCTCATCAAAATTTGATTTAGGATTACCTATGATTCAGCATGACGAAAGTATATTGAATGAGTTTTGATCCTTTAGACGAAACCAACCCATCTCGCCCATTTCAAGAACCGCCCATCCATGCCGATGATACCAACCCCTCCGTTGTTGTGCGTCATGCACGCTTGGCGCAAGAAGAGCCACATCCGCATGCAGAGGACACCAACCCCGCTCCCCTTGAAGACACTGCACCCTCGTTGGTGATGCGCCGCGTCAACACGCGGTCAACTTGGAGGCAGGCAGTTGGGGTGTTGAGTTTGCTGGGGGCAAGCCTGTTCACGTTGGCGACGGTGTGGTTGATGTGGGCGGATGCGTCCCAAGTCCCACCCCCCCCCACGCTGGCGGCGACGAGCGAGGTGAACCTGTTGCCTAGCCCAACCACGCTTGATCCAACGGTTGATGCCTCCCCCGTGAATGACGCGGACTTACCCACACTCGCGCCTGATTTCCTAGCGAGTATTTTGGCGCAACCGCTTGTCACCCCCACTGGTGACCCCTTAGAAATCACCGCTAACCGTTTTGATCCGTTCACCATCATTCCCGATCGTCCGCGCAACGAGGTCATTCAATACACGGTGAAAAGTGGAGACACCATCGAAGGCATTGCCACACAATTTAACCTGAAGCCGGAATCCATCGTTTGGGCGAATGGCGCAGGGATTGTTGAAAGCCTACCGATTGGAATCACTTTGTACATCCCCCCGATTGATGGGGTGTTGTATGAGCATGTGGGCAGCAAAACCTTACAAGAAATCGCCAGCGAGTATGACCTGCCAGATGCTTACGCCATCATCAACTCGGAGTATAACACCCCCTTGCGGGGCTACTTTCCAAATGATGTCCCCCCTAGCGGGGCATTGTTGATGTTGGCAGGGGCACAGGCTTATGAGGTTAGCTTCTATGATCCGGTGATCGTGACGGAAGGGGGAGATGCAGGGGCAACGGGAACGTATGTCACCTTTGCGCCCGGCGAAGCAGGCAGTTGTGCGCGTGTGCAAAATCCAGGCGGGGGGGCGTTCTGGACGCCTCCGCTTAACAGCTACACTTGGATTCGTGGTTTCTCCGGTTATCACACCGGCGTAGACCTTGCGGCATCGGTGGGCACCCCCATTTCTGCGTCTAATAGTGGTCGTGTCATTTTCTCGGGTTGGAACAGTTGGGGCTATGGATACATGGTAGCATTGGCACATGGTCCCTTCACCTCAATTTATGGGCACATGAGTGTGGTTTATGTCGCTTGTGGGCAAGACGTGGGGGCGGGTGCCATCATCGGTGCAGTCGGAAATAGTGGCAATTCTTCCGGTCCACACCTGCACTTTGAAATCCGTTACAACAATCAACCGCAAGACCCAACCATCAGCTTAGCATTTTAGAGAAACTGCGATGAAACGCCTTGCCCTGCTACTTAGCTTTTTGACAATCCTCTTGATGATCGAACGGATTCAGGCACAACCACCTGTGATCGTCACAAGCCACCGACCCACCCCGCTCTATAGTGGACCCGGCATCACTTACGTGGATCATGACCGCCTTAATCCGGGCATAGAGGTGCAGTTGGTAGAGCGTAATTTGGTGGGGAATTGGGTTTACCTTCAACGACTGACCCCAGATCAACAAATTGCCCAAAGTGGTTGGGCACAAAGCGGATACCTAAACCTCCCCCCAGAGCTACACTTTAGCGAGATACCCGTTACCACCCTTCCAGATGCCGACCTCGCCCGCGCCCAAAGCCAAACGGAACAGGCACTCTATGACGTACCGCTCATCTCGCTCCCCCTTGAAACAGTTGCCGAAATCTTCGAGCGCGGGCAAGCGCGAGGTTATGACCCCCATACCCTCACCAAGGTGGGGGACAGCGTGAGCGCAGACCCAAGCTATTTAGAGATCATGGGGAATCCTGAACCGACCTTAGGGGCATACGATCATCTTCTGCCAACGCTGGACTACTTTGTTGATTCTGCAACACGCCCCAGCGTGGCAGCAAAGATTGGGCTTTCCAGCTATGTGGTGTTTGATCCCTTTTGGGCGGACAAAACCATGTGCGAAGCGAATGAGTCCCCGTTGCAGTGTGAGTATCGGTTGAAACAACCCAGCTTTGCGTTCATCATGTTTGGGGCAAATGATGTCTTGAGCATGACTTATGAGGAGTATGGGGAACAATTGGAGCAGATCGTTCAAGAGACGCTCGCGCACGACATTGTGCCCATCCTTTCCACCTTCAGCACCCACCCTGAACACCCAGCTCACGAGCAGGCACTCGCCTTCAATCTCAAGGTGTTAGAAGTTGCCCATCACCATGACCTACCTCTCATCAATCTATGGAGCGCAACTCGTGCCTTGCCCGATTATGGACTAGACCATGACCACATTCACATGAAACAAAGTGGCTTCAACTATCTCAAATATGACAGCGGACATGAAACTTGGTACGGTACTAGCCTGCGCAATTTGTTAGCATTGACCATGTTAGATCAACTTCGCCATCAATTAGACCTACCATGAACAGGAGTCGTTTATGAAATCTTGGATGTTTGCCCTCGCACCATTGCTGATGGTTGGGTTAGTGGGTTGTGGAACCCCCCCACCCGCACAAGTACAAACTGTCGAAGCGTATTTACAGGCAAAAGTAGAGTCTGACCTTCCCACTTTGCAATCCCTGATCTGTGCCGAATTAGCACAGAGGGCGGTTGCAGAAAGCCGCACGTTCGCCACCGTGAGCAACGTTACCATCCAGAACATGTCTTGTCGCGTGGATGAGGATGACACCCATGTCACGTGTAGCGGGGAAATCATCGCACAATATGGCAACCAAACCACCCCCTTCCCACTCACACGCTACCGTGTGGTACAAGAAGAGGGCGTATGGAAGTGGTGTGGGGAATCTTAACGGTGCCTCTCGGTGGAATGAATTCGCCCTACAGGACAGCGCGACAACCCACCCTACCCGTAGCGCGAGCGCCCAAGAAATTGATCCCGACTATCCCACCAACTAGCGTCACTGGTTGGGCTAACAATCGACCAACAACACGAGGGTGATTGAATTCCGCCGCGCCGTGTGTGCTGGTCTCCCGTTTATGGTTCACAGTTCAACTTGCCCTCAAAACTTGCCCCGTTCAAAAACCCGCTCACGTCCGCCTCACGGGTACACCCTAGTGACTCATCGCCTGCGGTCGCGCTGAATTGCAAATTCTCGAAGCTATTGCGAACATTCAACCAACGACCGTCTTCCACCTGTTTGTAGCGCGAGGAATAAACCACCTCTCCTAGCCGAATCAACTTCACCATCATCGTGCCATCCGCCTCTGCTGTGAGTTCAATATCGCGTATCTGCTCCGGCGCGGTGAAGATGCGCACGGGAATGCGCCCACTCACAGGAAGGGTTGAATTGGGTGCGGGAACAGGGGTTGCCACAACCTCAGTCGCGTTCACTTCGGCAACAGGAGCAACTTCCTGCACGGCAACAGGAGCAACCTCCTGCACGGCGACCGGTTCAATCGTCACCGTTTCTACCGCGCCTGCTGTTGTTACCAATGGAGCAAAGACCAATTCTGCAGTTGAAGGTAGAATAGAATCGAACGAGGCATCATAAATCGTGCGCCAAGTTCCATCGCCAATGATCTCCCCCAACGTGACATCCACCTCGTCACGGAAGTCGGTTTGCCCAGGTGGGATCACCATGGAGTACGTCTCGCTGGTGAGAAATTCGCCAATTATTTGGTAATCCGTAGCGTTAGGTGCAGTGGCTCGCAAGGCTTCTAAGGTTGCCCAGTTGTCGCTCACGGCTTCAACTTGACCATCTTGTAAAGCCGCAAAGACCTCAATGAGTGTCGCCTGAATGGGCATCACATTAACGCCTAAGCCAGCACCCTGTAGGGTTTCTTCCGCCAGCGTGCCCGTTTGGACGGCAACCGCCCGCCCAGCAAGTTGGTCGTTGCTGGTCAAGCCACTGTCTGCCCGCACCATAAACCGTTGCCCATCCACAAAGTAGAATGTATTCGTCCATTCACCCCAACCCGCGTTATCTAGCGTGAAGACGGTATTGCGAATGAGCAGGTCAACTGTGCCGGTTGTGAGTGCCTCTGCTTGTTGACGACTAGAAACCTTCACCCATTCAATCGGCATGCTTTCCCCAAACAAGCGTTTTACCAACTCTTTGGCAATCTCGATCTCAAAGCCCTGATAGGTGGCATCGTCGATCCGCATGGAAAAAACCGGGAAGCTACCGTTCACACCAATGCGAATGCTACCACGCGCTTGGATCGATTGAGCGAAAGCCGAAGAAGCTCGACTGGCAGTGCTGGGAACCGCAACCAACTCTACTACTGGGGCAACCATTACGCTTTCAACCGTTGCTTGAGGAGTCGCTTCAGGATTGACCACCAAACCTGCCAACATGCCCGGATCAATCCCTTCAGGGGTGGCAAGCACGACCTCGCTATTGGTGGCGGGCAACTCAACTGTTGGTGCTGCCGTTGGGGGCGTATTCACAACCACCCCGAAATCGTTGGTACCCGGCGCAATGACCACGCCTTCTGGCAAGGGAGCGGTCGCTAATGGCAGCACGCGCACCTTCTCATTTGAGTACGCACGGGATTGAGTGGGTACACCTGCTGCCAAGCCATCTAAGCCCATTGGAACGCTGGTGAATTGTCCGCCAGAAACAGAAACCCTTGCACCACCTGATTCAACCGAAAGCACGCCTTGTAGCGCGTAAACGTCTAAGCTGTTATTAGGAAGGGCTTGCACCCACGCAGTAACGGTGCGATCAATGACCAAACGCACCCCGTTTAGCTCCAACAGGGTGGAATTGGGTGCTTGGAGGAGCAAGCCACTGTCGGGGGCGTTGGCACACGGGCGATCCTCTTTGCTGGCAAGCGTCAACTTCATGCGAGTGAGCGTTTGGGTTTCAGTCGCTTCAAACGAAAGCGGAGACAAACTGGCAACCAGCGCGGTCTCCTTCACCACAAAGGCGGGCACCCACCCGCTCCCCAATTGAGAAACCATCTTGATCCACTGCATGCCAGACACTTCCACCCGCCCCAGACCGATTAAGGTGTCCCCAGAGATCATGGAGGCGACCACTTGACTGGACATGGAAGGGGTGAGGTGAATGTTACCGAGCGTCCCCACAGTGAAAGGTAGCTCCACCACGGGCGCGGTGAGGTTTTCGAGCAGGGCATTTCCATACAGTTGTAAGGTGGTGCGGTCGTTGGTATTGGTAGGAATGGTGAGCAAACTCACACCATAATGGCGCGTCACCTGGTCATAACCGCTCGCCAAGATGGACTGTAACTCCACCGCAGAGCCAACTTGACCGGGTTGGGTGAGGCTCAAGCTAGAGGCGCGGCGGGCAGTGGTTAAAACATTGGCATTGCCATAGCACACTTGATTGAGCCGTATCAGTTGGCAATTGGTCTGGGCAGTTTGCCAAGCACTCTGAACGATGGCTTCACAAGTTGCATCTGACTGTGCGCGAGCTGGGGTGGTTATCGTTGCCCCCACCCACAGGAATAAACAGATGGTTAAAAGGTGCTGAAGGTGTTTTGGCATAACATGCTTCCTGTCGTACTTCAACCGAAAAATTAACGGTGATTTATCGTATCATCTTTGATGGGGATTAAGCTATGCTTTTAGCGGACTAAACCCAAACGCCGTAGATCATTCAGAATAATTCGCTCAAAGCTGACATCAGTGCGCGCCAAAACATAGTGGATTCCCTGTTGGCGAAATTGGCGCGAAAGCTCGGTTTGCCATTGTCGCACGCGACGCAGATACAATTGGCGCATATCTTGGTCAAGGGAAACATCTTGTGGCACAAAGTTCTCGGCATCCACCAAGCGCAAATCCCCCAGCAAAGACGGATCGAGTTCATTCGGGGCAAGCACCTGCACCACCGCTACTTCATAGCCTCTACCAATTAATGCCTGCAACCCCTCACGGTAGGCATCACGATGGAACAAATCGCTCAAGATGAAAAGTAAGCCCGGCAACCGTTCATGCTTGGCGTAGTCGCTCAAGAACTGGTTGAAGTCGAGGGTGGTGTGTGGCTTCAGGCGTTGCAAGAACTGATAGAGCGGGACTTGGAAATTGCGCCCGCGCGCCGGACCAAAACGCTCCACTTGGTCGGCATGGGCAGCGGTCAAGCGCAAGCGGTCATTGGTTGACATCGCAATAGTGGCAATCCCTGCTGCCAAGCGTTTGGCATAGGTGAACTTGTGATGGTCGGTTGGCTCGGCATGAAGGGGAAAGTTCATGCTTTCGGATTGATCAATCAGAATGTGAACGGCTAAATCCTGCTCATCTTCATATTGTTTGATGTAGGGCTTTTCAGTGCGAGCATATAAGTTCCAGTCCAAGTGGCGCAGATCATCCCCTTGTACGTAATTACGATAGCCAACAAACTCAATGCTACTACCTCGTTTTGCGCTGCGACGGTCGCCCTTGATCGCGCCAACTCGCACACGTTGGGCTACAAGCATGAGTTGCTCCAGTTTGCGCCGTGTACGGTCATCAAATAGACGTTGGGAAGACACGGTCAGTTTGTTTCCCAAACACATACGCGGGCTAAACCGTTTCGTAGAGGCATGGGGAAGCCCATACAGTTGCGGGGTACACTGAAGTCCCCATCAAAGCCGGTGGCGCGTTCCTTGGGGATGATTAGCGTTGCCATGTGAACGCCTCCTCGCTTGTCGCGTTGACGCAAAACGTGAACTTCACATCATGCAACAACATGGTACTAATTTCCATACCCACAACACCCTCGCGGATAACAGGAGCGTCGAAATTACAACGAGCTAAGGCGCGTGGCGGTTACGCCTAAGAAAAATGTAGAGAGCTGTCCTGTTTACGAAGCCCAACAGGAGTTGTATACTATCACACAGATCACCCCGTAGGAGTCATTTGTGGCTATTATCCGCGACGACCAACTTGACATCATCAGTCATAGCCCAGAGCAAACCGTTCGGCTTGGGGCACGCTTGGGCAAATTGCTTGTTCCCGGCGATATTATCTGCCTATCAGGAGAGATGGGCGCGGGGAAAACTGTCTTCGCCAGTGGGGTTGGTCAAGGTTGGGGAACGCTCAACACGGTCACTAGCCCAACCTTCACCGTCGTTCATCAACACCGTCGCAAAGGGGATAGCCAACGCCTCCATCACTTGGACTTGTACCGCATTCAAAATGAAACTGAAGTGGACAGCATTGGATGGGAAGATATTTTGGACGATAACGGTCCAGTAATTTTAGAGTGGCCAGAGCACATCCGCGATGCGATCCCCACACAACATCTATGGATTGCAATCCGTGTCATTGAAGTTACCCGCCGTAATTTGCTGATGGAGGGGGTAGGCAAACGTTATACCCACCTACTCAATCAATTTCGTGAACAAACGTTTGGGGTATAATGATGTTATTGGCACTTGATACCGCAACCAAAATCATGGGCTTGGCGATTTACGACGGCAAACGCCTGATCGCCGAACAAATGTGGAAAGCCAACCACAATCAAACTGAACGTTTAGCCCACACCATCCGCGACCTTCTGCATCACCATCACCTCCGCATGGCAGACTTCACCGCGGTTGCCGTCGCAGTTGGACCTGGATCCTACGCGGGGGTGCGCATTGGGGTTTCTATGGGGAAAGGCTTGGCACTGGCACAGTCCTTGCCCTTGATTGGGATGACCACCCTCGACATTTTAGCGATGAGCCAACCCCGTTATACAGGCACGCTCATTGCGCTGGTGGATGCTGGGCGCGAGCGCGTTATCACAGGAACTTATCGCTGGGCAGAAACACGCTGGGTGGAACGCGGAGAAGCACGCTTGCTAACCTGGGAAGAAATCTTTGCACAACTGGATGGACCTGCCACCCTATCTGGCGAGATCTCCGATGAGGGCTATCGCGCCCTGCAGGTGGCAAAACAAGCGAACCCACTGCTCAAGGTTTCGGTTGCCCCGGCTAGTCATCAGCTACGCCGAACCGGCTTTTTGGCAGAGATGGCGTGGAGCACGCTAGAGGCACGCGGTAGGCAGGCTTTCTTGGCGACAACTTTAGCCCCCGTCTACATCAATAGTCTGACTTAAGCCCATGTCACCGCTCCTTCGCAACATGACCTTGCAGGATGTTCCCGCTGTCGTTCATATAGATTATCTCTCGTTCACGAACCCGTGGTCAGCGCGTTCTTATGCGTATGAGGTCAGTCAGTCCGACTATAGCTATATGGTGGTCTTGGAGGTTGTGAACTCACCTAGCCCAACGACCACCCTGTGGCAACAATTACGCAGATGGTTGGGGATCACGCCACGCCCTGTAGCGGTCTTGCTTGCCTACGCCGGCATGTGGAAGTTTGAAGACACGGCGCACATCAGCACGCTTGCTAGTCATCCCCAACATCGTCATCAAGGTTGGGGAAAGTTGGTACTCTTAGCCCAGTTGATTCGCGCTAGCCAACTGAATGTGGAAAGGGTCTCGCTTGAGGTCCGTGTAAGCAACACGATTGCACAAAATCTGTATCAACAGATGGGCTTTCAACAAACGGGCATCAAGCAAGGTTACTACAGCGATAACCAAGAGGATGCGTGGGTGATGGCGTTGTCCCTGCCCGCTCATCTCGAAACTTTGCAAGAACACTATCAACAACTGCTTGAAACCCACCGCGTCGAAGACCACTACACTAACGCACAGTGAAGGCTTCAGTTTTGTGTTTCGAGGGCAGGAGTGGGCTTGCGTGCCCATAACCTGCGTAAGTTCAGCACATTCTACCGAAACGTGCCCGCCACCAACCAAACAGCAGTGGCTTCATCCAGCTTTCCCACGATTTCAGCCAATCCTGCGGTCGGGTTCAACGAATAGATCAATCCCAAATGGGGAATTTAGGAGTCTAACTTCGCACACACGCGATGGGTGAAGTCTTGTGTCGTGATGTATCCGTCTGTCACCACATCCGCGGTGTGCATGCCCTCTTCCAAAACACCACGCACGGCGTCTTCTAGCATTTGTGCTTCCCGCGGTAAATTCCAATGATGCCGAATGAGCATTGCCACACTCAACATGGTGGCAGTAGGGTTGGCAATCCCTTTGCCGGCAATGTCTGGCGCAGAGCCGTGTACGGGTTCTGCCACGGCGACCCCATCCCCCAAGTTGAGCGAGGGAGCAAGCCCTAACCCACCGCTCCAAGCAGCTGCCATATCCGAGAGAATGTCACCATACAGATTGGGGGCGAGTACAATATCAAAGCGAGTTGGCTCTTTGACCATCCAATAGGCGGCGGTATCCACCAGCAAATCATCCACTTTTAGTTCAGGATAGTGGGTTGCCATATCGTATGCCACACGACGGAATAGCCCATCAGATTGTGGCAGGACATTCGCTTTGGTGACAATCGTCACCCGACGGCGACCACTGCTCACCGCTAACTCATACGCCAAACGGGAAACGCGCTCGGTAGCCTGGCGCGTAATCACCTTTTGGGCGACCACCCGATCGCCAGAATCCTCCGACGTTTCTAAACCCACGTACAGGTCTTCGGTATTTTCGCGCACCACCAACATATCCACGCCCGGCCGCGCCGTGGGGACGGGCAGATAGCGCGAGGGTCTAAGGTTGGCATACGCTTGTAGCTCTCGGCGCAAGCGCACGATCGGAGAAAAGTAACCGTCTACAGCATAAGAAGGGGAAGAACACGCACCGAAAAGAACACTTTTAATGCTCTTCGCACAATCAATCGTTGCTTGTGGAAGCGACACGCCATGCTTTTGAAAGGTATCCCACCCTGCTTCGGCATGGTGTATGTTGACATTCGGGAAAAGTGTTTTGAGTACACTTACAGCTGCAGGCACGACTTCGCGCCCAATTCCATCACCTTCAATTACGCAAACATCCATATTGATGAACCCTTTAGTATCGACAAACTCTAAAATGAAAGTCAATTTTAGATTTTTAGGGTAAAAACAAAGAAGATGTTAAGTAATTGTATCAAACCTTAATGGTAGGCACGTATTATGTCACAGGTCAGAAGCATTTGTCGAGAATAAAATTCAGGGACTTTTTGCCATTCCCCCTTCACCATCTCAATTTAGCGAAGGGGGAAGACAAGTCGGGGAAAACTAGGGTTTCGCATCCATCATGTGCCGTAGTTTATCAGATGTGATTCCGTAGCTACTTTGGGTGAAGATTTGTTGAGAGTTGATCGTTTCGCCCTGTGGAACACGCTTTTGGTAGCTACCATCACGCATCAGTTCCCACGCGCCATCGTTGTCCAGAAGGGAGGTGAATAGAATGCGTTGAATCCGCTTCTGGTTGATGGGGTCTATAATCGGAAAGACGGTTTCAACACGGTTCAACAGATTACGGCGCATGAGGTCTGCACTCCCACAGTACAAGCGTTGATCTTCTGGGGCATTCTCAAAATAGTAGATGCGGCTATGTTCAAGGAATCGCCCTACCACGCTCATCACCCGAATATTCTCGCTGTAGCCCGGCACATTCGGGCGCAAACAACATAGCCCACGCACGATCAAATCAATTTGTACACCTGCTTGAGATGCCTCATACAGTTTGAGAATGACATCATCTTCTTCGATCTGGTTCATCTTGAAGATCAAACGAGCGGGTCTACCCTCTTTAGCCGCTTGTATTTCGTTGTCAATCAAGCCGATCAACCCGCTGTGCAAATATTCAGGGGCAACCAACAATCGGTGATAAGTGGTTTCTGGAGCATAGCCCGTCAGGCGGTTGAACAAGTGGCTCGCATCGTCGGCAATCGCCTCATCGTCCGTGAACAATCCAATGTCGGTATACAAGCGAGCCGTTGACGCATTGTAGTTCCCTGTTCCCAAATGCACATAGCGACGCACGCCATCTTTTTCCTTGCGCACAACCAACGCAATCTTAGAGTGGGTTTTCACGGGTAGCTCTTGTACGCCATAGGTGACGTGTACCCCCTGCTCTTCCATCGCCCGCGCCCATTCCAGATTGTTCTCCTCATCAAAACGCGCTTTCAATTCAACCAACACCGCAACTTGCTTATCATTGGCGCGTGCGTCCATCAAAGCCTGCACAATAGGCGAATTCTTGCCCACCCGATAGAGCGTTGCTTTGATCGCCAAAACGTTGGGGTCAGTGGCGGCGGTACGGAAGAAATCTTCCACGGGGGAGAAGGAATCATAGGGGTGATGCACCACCATATCGCGCTGGGCAATGACATCAAATATGTTGACAGACTGGGAGATTGGGGAAGGCACGTGTGGCACATGGGGTTGGTCACGCAAGTCTGGGCGTTGCACAGTCCCGTAGATGCTGAACAAGGCGGACGTTCCTAACGCACCCTCAACGCGATAGACATCGCGCTCCGCGTCTACATCCAACTCTTTGACCAAACGGCTAAGAATCCGATCGCTAATATCGTCTTGCACGCTCAAGCGCACCACCCGCCCAAAGCGACGATCTTTAAGGGAATTTTCAATCAGGATAGCCATATCGTAATCATTATCGCTGTCGTCTAATTCATGTTCAAAGTCAATGTCCGCGTTGCGCGTAACGCGAAAGGGCGCGGCTTCGATGACGTTCATGCCAGGGAATAAGGTATCAAGGTGGCTGGCGATGAGGTCTTCTAGCCAGATGAAGGTCACAGTGTTTGGGTCGAGTTCATTCGCGAGGCCGTTGCCATATCGCTTGACCACCTGCTCAACATGAATCAGGCGCGGGATCACATCATTGGGCACTTTAATCCGTGCAAACTCGGCGTGATGGCTATCGTCGTTATTGCGTTCTAGCCAAACCGCCAAATTCAAACTTAAATTTGAGATGAACGGGAAGGGACGGGCATGATCGACCGCAAACGGAGTCAATACTGGAAAGATTTCGCGCTGGTAGTATTGCTTAAGAATGGCTTGTTGATTAGCGGGCAGTGCCGCCACGCGAATGACATGAACACTCTCCTGTGCTAATTCAGCCAACACTTGCACAAGGAGATCACGATGGAGCTGTAACAATTGGCGCAACCGTTCCTTCGCCTCTGTCAGGACTTGCACAGGGGTTAACCCATCGGGACGGGTGCGGGTGATATTCGCCTGTAGCTTGTTGTGGTAAGAAGCGATCCGCACCATGTAAAATTCGTCTAAGTTGTTGCTAAAAATCGCCAGGAACTTCAGCCGCTCTAGCAAAGGATTACGGGGATTTTGTGCTTCTGCCAAAACACGACGGTTGAACTCAATCCAGCTGAGTTCACGGTTGATGTAATTCTCTGAACTAAGTTGCAACTCAGGCATTTCACTTCCCTCAATGTGACATTCACAACGCAAACTGTGTGTATTCTATGGGAGAATAATCCTTCTGTGTATGTGTCAGCACAAAACATCCACAAGGCTTAATATTTGGCTCCAAAGTTAGATCAACCGTCTTCGAGCTACCCTAGCAATTTATGGACTATCACCTTGTGCTGTGAAATCACATGCACAATCGCTTCTTCATCTTGTTTCCTTTTCGTCATCCATTAGGCTTGATGGTATCCAAATCCCATAGAATGACTGCGCTTACAAATCGGAAGGAACGAGCATGAGCATGGACGCACAATTCAACTTCAGTGACACAACGGTCTTGGTGACGGGCGCAAGCGCCGGCATTGGCGCGGGCATCGCTCGCTCTTTCGCACAAAGTGGAGCGACCGTGCTCATCCATTATCGCCACAATAGCGAGGAGGCTTTGCGCCTACAGCATGCGCTACGCGATCAAGGTTGGAATGCCCACGCTATCGGAGCAGACCTCACACAGTCGAGCGAGGTTAAAGCCCTGTTCACACAGGCAACCGAGATGATTGGGCAGGTTGATATACTGGTGAACAATGCGGGCATCTATCCGTTACAGTCGGTGCTGGAGATGGACGTGGAAGAATGGGACGCGGTGATGAACGCTAATCTGAAAAGTGCGTTCTTGTGCACACAAGCGTTTGCACGCCAATTCCAAGCACAACCCCATCAGGGCATGGCTTCGATCATCAACATCGGGAGTATTGAAGCGGAGAACCCTGCCCCCCTCCACAGCCACTACAACGCCAGCAAAGGTGGGCTATTGATGTACACGATGGCATGTGCCTATGAACTTGCCCCATTGGGAATCCGCGTGAATATGGTCTCGCCGGGTTTGATCTGGCGCGCGGGGATTGAAAGCAACTGGGCAGATGGGGTGAAGCGGTGGGAACAATCCGCGCCGTTGAAGCGACTGGGGCAACCGCAAGATGTGGCGGATGCGTGTTTGTTTTTAGCCTCCAGCGCGGCAAGTTGGATAACGGGTGTTAACTTGCGCGTGGACGGTGGTATCATGACCAAGCAAATCTTTTAGGAGCAAGTGATGAGCCGCCCGACCGTCCAGCAACTTATCTCGCATTTACAGTTAGAACCGCTTGAGGGGGAAGGTGGGTTGTTTCGGCGGACATGGCTTGCCTCCCACGCGCTTGAGCCAGCAAATTTGGGCGCACCGTATCATGAAGCGAAACCGCTTGGCTCATGTATCTACTATCTGCTCACTGAGGAAAGCGATTCGTTCTCTGCTTTCCACCGCCTGCCCACTGATGAAATCTACCACTTCTATCTGGGCGATCCTGTCACGCTGTTCATGCTGGATTCACACGGAGTTGGCGAGGAGATTACGCTGGGGCACGATCTTCTTCACGGGCAACATGTGCAATATGTGGTGAAGGGGGACAAATGGCAAGCAAGCATCCTCAAAGAAGGCGGGCAATATGCACTCATGGGGACAACGATGGCACCCGCCTTCACTGCTGGCGATTTTGAACTGGGCAACCGCGCAGAGTTGCTTGCGCATTACCCCACACACCGCGACTGGATCACGCGCTTGACGCGCACCTAAATCGGTAGGTTACTTGTTTGACCCCAACGTCAACCCTTGAATGAAATAGCGTTGCAAGAAGATGAAAACCAAGACAGTCGGTAACGTCCCCAAGATTGCCCCAGCGGTGATGACGGGCCAATCTGTGACGTATTGCCCTTGCAAGGTTGCCAAACCAGCGGTCACCGGACGCAAGGCATCTTTGCTGATAAGGATGATCGCCCACAGATAATCGTTGAACACCCATGTAAATTCCAACGTGCCCACCGCTGCCAAGCCCGGCAAACTCAGGGGCAACATAATCTGCCAGAAGCTACGAAACGCGCTGCTTCCGTCCACCTGTGCCGCATCAAAGATTTCAGACGGAATGCCCTTCATGAAGTTGCGCAACACGAAGGTACAAAAGCCCATTTGAAAGGTGGTGTGAATCAAAATGAGTGCCCAATAGGTGTTATACAACCCCAGATCGCTGGTCAGGCGAAACACAGGGAGAAGCAAGATTTGAAACGGGAGCATCGTCCCCGACACAAACAAGAAGTATATCGGCATATTCAGGGCAAACTTATAACGCGCCAAAGCGTAAGCAGTGAGCGAGGACAGAAACAACATGAGGAATAGCGAGGGAAGCGTGATGATGAAGCTGTTCAGCAGATAGCGACTCACGCGGGCATTCGTCCATGCTTGGGTGTAGTTTTGCGAAAGCGTTTGCATCCATTGCGAAGCATCCATCGGCACACCAAACTCTTGCGCGCGTATCTCCGCGCGCTGTTGGATTTCTTGCCCAACCATGCCGAAATTCCAAAAGCCATTTTTGTTGATGTCGCGTTGTGTCCGTACCGACGTGAACAGAGCGGCGATGATGGGCAGTAACCAAATGAAGGTGAGGGTAATCAAGAACAGGTGCTTAAATAAAGTGCCCACTGTGAAAGGACGAGCTGGTTTGCGGGTGAGCGTGGTCATGTAATGCCTCCGTTACGCTTCAATTTCATCTTGAAGCACACGCCACAAGAAGAACAAAATGAACACAAAACTAATGAGGAACAACATGACCGCGATAGATGCCCCGTACCCCATCTTGTAGTTATTGAACGCTTCGATGTACATGAAGTTTGCCAACACTTGGGTATTGTTGCCCCCGCGCGTCATCACGCTGACCAGATCAAAAGCACGCAATGAATCAATCACCGAGATGACCACAATGATGCTGGTGACGGGCGCAAGCAAGGGCAAGATCACACGGAAGAACAAATTCAAACGGTCTGCGCCATCCACTTGGGCGGCATCCACCAAGCTGGGGTCAACGTTCTTCAAGCCTGCTAGGTACAACACCATCACATAGCCAACTTGTCGCCAAACAGCGGCGGCGATCACCGCCCAGATGGCGGTTTGACGGCTAGAAAGAATGCTGATCTTGGCATCGGGATTACCAAACCAAGTTGCCACCAACTGAAGCAAGCCCTCTTGTGGGTTATACACCCCAAACGACCACACCAACCCAATGACCGGCAACGAAAGCACCAAAGGCGCAAAGAAGCTCACCTTGTAGAAACGCCCGCCCACCATCTCCGCGTTGAAGATCATCGCCAAGAATAAGCCCGCCACGCTTGGGACGGTGATGAAAACCAGCAACCAGCGCAAATTGTTTTGAAGCGAGAGATGAAAGTCACGGTCAGAAAATAACCGATCATAGTTTGCGAAGCCAATGAAGCGCGGGTTGCGAGTAACGCCGTCCCAATTGGTTAGGCTAAGATAAAAGGTGGAAAAAGTGGGATAAACAATCCATGTGAAATAGAGCGCGAGCGGAATCAACATGAACAGGTACGGTGTCCAATTGATAGGCTGACGTTTAGAACCTGTTTTCAAAGAAGCCATAACTTGTCTCTCTTTTTATCATCAACAAGGACAGATAACAAACACAGCCAACCGTGACGGGTTGGCTGTGTCCATAGCAATTACAAGATTGCAGGGTAAAGGGAAATTCCCTTATTGCTCGGCAGCTTGTTCTTCAGCAATCCGTACACGGTCTTCTTCAAGGCGTGCGAGGATGTCTTCAACAGCAGCGGGGTTATCCCAGAATTCCATGAAGCCGTCCATACCTGCATCCGCCATTTCGGGGGTGGTGTCGCGGTCATAGAATTGTGCAATGAAATCTGCACTTTGGATCATGCCGATACCCTTTTGAGTCAATTCATCAAGGTTAGACAAATCAACATCGGTGCGGGTTGGGAGGCGGTTCAACTCGTCAAGGAACAATTGTTGAACTTCAGCAGAACCCAAGAAGGTCATGAAGGCTTGTGCGCCAGCGGGGTTGGCCCCGTTAGCGGACATG
Source organism: uncultured Chloroflexota bacterium (assembly GCA_903877335.1). Taxonomy (GTDB): domain Bacteria; phylum Chloroflexota; class Anaerolineae; order Aggregatilineales; family Phototrophicaceae; genus CAIRDJ01. Next base: position 32,159 of record CAIRDJ010000296.1, read on the forward strand.
AACCAACCGTCAGTGGGAGCATCTTCACCGATGGCAACATCAGGGTTGATGATCGGGAATTGGAAGAAGTCTAGGTCTTCCAACATTTCAGGAGCGGTGCTACGAACTTGGTCGCGGATGAAGTCGCCCATGAGGTACATAGCAGCTTCCCCATTTGCCATAGGAGTAACGGCTTCGTGCCAGTCCAAAGCGGAAGCATCTTCGTTGAAGCAGTTATGTTCAAACAACTTGTTCCAGTTTGCCATGGTATCCATCACGCGGGGGTCGGTGTAGGATTCTTTCAAGAGCATCAGGTCGATGTGGAATTCAGGACCGTTGGTGCGCATGTTGATATAGTCGAACCAAGCTGCAGCGGTCCAACGATAGCGCGTGCCGACCGTGATGGGGGTGATGCCAATCGCATTGAGCGCATCGCAAGCTGCCAAGAGTTCGTCGAAAGTAGCGGGGGTGCTTTCGATACCAGCTGCTTCGAAGATGGAGGGGCGGTAGTACATCGCCCACCAGTAGTAGTTTGAAGGCAAGAAGTAGGCATTGCCATCATCCAAGTAATCGGTTGCCAATGCTTGGAAGCCGGGCGCGAACATGTCGCCAAAGCCGGGTTGACTCCATGCCTCAGTGAAGTTGCCAATCAACTCACGGGAGATGAAGAAGTTAGCACGGTTGCCTGCAAACCAGGTCAACACGTCAGGAGAAGGTTCAGCAGCGAGGTAAGCGCGGATCGCTTGCTTGAAGTCTTCATGTGCAACGGTGGAGTGTTCTACCTGCATGTCGGGGTTCATCTCATTCCACATTGCAACTACCCGTTCATCCATCTCACGCGGAAGGGGGTCGCTTGCATTGGAGCTGTAGGTGATGACATCTTGTGCAGAAACAGAGGCGACGGCTACTGCCAACATTGCCAGTAGTACAATAAGAACCATGAAATGCTTTTGCATTTTTATTTCTCCTTAAATTCCATTCGGAAAAAACTTACCTAGTTAGCCATTCCGTGAAATAATACGGTTTAGCCAACCATTCGTATTGTAACCTAGCGTGTATAATTTGCAAGTATTTCGTTGGTGTATTTAATTTATCATTCGATTAATGGTAGGTTCTGCTGATGTCCTTCACCCATTTAGAAACACCCCACCGTCGTTATAACCCGTTAACGGGAGAATTTGTTCTGGTCTCTCCTCATCGCACCAAACGTCCTTGGCAAGGGCGACAAGACCCCCCCAGTACCGAACAGAAGCCCAGCTTCGACCCCACCTGTTACCTTTGCCCTGGTAACCAACGTGCCGAAGGGCAAAGCAACCCCGCCTATGACGGCACTTATGTTTTCACCAATGATTTCGCCGCTTTGTTGCCCACCCCCCTAGAGGTTTTGCCTTCCTCATCGCACGACCTGCTACAAATTCAGCCCATTCAAGGGACGTGTCGGGTGATTTGTTTCTCCCCCCGTCATGATTTAACCCTGCCAGAAATGCCAATTGAAACCATTGTGCAGGTGATCAATCTTTGGGCGGAGCAAACCGAAGCGTTGGGGCAGATGTATCAATGGGTACAGGTCTTTGAGAATAAGGGCGCGGTGATGGGAAGCAGCAACCCACACCCACACGGGCAAATCTGGGCGCACAGCACCCTCCCGAATGAAATCACCAAAGAGGACGCTCATCAAGGCAACTACTACCTCCAAAAGGGCAGCGTGCTGTTGATGGATTACCTTGAACAAGAACTTCTACAAGATGAGCGCGTGGTCGTGGCAAATGAGGATTGGGTAGCAATGGTTCCATTTTGGGCGGTTTGGCCCTATGAGATATTGCTTTTGCCACGTCGCCATGTGGTGCGCATCACCCAGCTAACCCCATCCGAACGCTTGACATTGGCGGACATCCTCAAGCGTTTGCTCACGCGGTACGATAATTTATTTGAGACTTCGTTTCCGTATTCAATGGGTTGGCATGGTGCGCCCTTCAACGCCAATGACCCCACACCCTGGCAACTTCATGCACATTTCTACCCACCCCTATTGCGCTCTGCCAGCGTGAAAAAATTCATGGTGGGTTATGAGATGCTCGGCGAAGCGCAACGCGACATCACCGCCGAACAGGC
>CAIRDJ010000297.1 GCA_903877335.1 uncultured Chloroflexota bacterium
AGTGTCCCCTGTGGTGGTGGGGACGGGTGTTGAAGTGTTGAACGTTAGTAAGTGAAGTGCCAGTTCATAATTGTAGCGAGCATCATTATTACTTGGTTGTGACAACAATACATTGCGGAATGATTCAACCGCCCCCTGATAATTTTGCAATCTAAATTCAGCAATCCCTAAGTTATAATGAATCGAGCCAACCAAATTGCCAAGCTGATCTTGTTTGAGTAAGTACACAAGCATATCACGAGCCTTCTCATATTCACCCTCATTCAACCAACTGGATGCAAGATTATATTGCGCTTCAATGGACTGTGGCGCATTAACCACTATGCCCTCAAAATGTCGTATAGCTGATAACGTCTGACCAGCGTGCGACAACGCCACGCCACGATTGTTCTCAATCACGTTTTGGATGCCGTAAGATGCAAATAACACGATCATCAGAACCATCCAAAGTGCGAATAAAGGCAAAAGCAGTTTCATCAGTTAGTTACGAAACCCTATCGCGGCAAATAAAACAACCGCTAGACCAACGAATATATAAAAGCGTTCAATGGGGCGCATCGACTGTTGTATGCTCAAGCGTCCAGCTTTGACACCATCTATGTAGTTACTCAGAGTAGATGTGATATTCGGGTTGTTGTTAGAAAGTTGAAAGATTCCACCCGTTTCTTGGGCAAGATAGGCTAGTTTATCTGTTGCTAATTTAGAGATCACGACTTGTCCATTGTCCTGCTTATACCCAACAACCACACCATCCCCATCTTTCTGCGGAATCCTATCGCCGTTTTCTGTACCAACCCCAATAGTGTGCACGATCACCTGACTGGCAACCAGCTTTTCAGTGATTGCATCAATTGATGAATCAGAAACTTCACCATCAGAGATGAGAATGATCATTCGTGTTGTATCTGTTTCTGGGTTAAAAGACTGTAAGGCAAATCTAAGCGCATCTGAGTAATTCGTCCCTGCCAAGCGTCCCGTGTCTGCCTCGATTGTAAGAATGAAGCTACGTGTTGAGCGTGAATCTGTCGTGAGGGGAAATAAGATTGAAGGCACACTGGAAAACAACATCAAGCCTACTTCGTGTTCAGTTAGCTCTTGAGTCAGCGATAGGGCGATCAACTTAGCAAGTTCAATTCTGCTCGGCGAAACATCCTCAACTAACATACTTTGGCTTACATCAATGAGAATGTAAACAGATATGCCTCGTAGTTCAACCGTTGTTTCCTCCACACCCCACGTTGGTTGGCTAGATGCAATAATTAAAAGGGCAAGTAACAAACATAATTTCAAGAATAGGATTCGGTTTTGCTGAGTTTGTTGAGTCGTAAGCCTATACCCCCAACGTTGGAGTAGGGCGGACTTTCTATGCAGTTGCCGATATACCAACAAACCAACGACAGTAGCTGGAAGAAAATAAAATAGGTTGAGGGGGTGTAATAAACCGACATTCATCAGGGTATTTTGAACCAAATGGTGTATCGAAAGAACAAATCCAATAGTAACAAAATAATGGCAACGACGACCAATCCGCCCCCAATATCTCGCCAGTTGGTTTGCATATTTCGTTCAATCTCTGATTTTTCAAGCGTGCTGATCTCATTGTAAACACGGTTGAATGTTTCAATATCTTGCACACGGTAGTAATTCCCGCCGGTTTCTTCCGCGATAGCGATGAGAGTGGGTTCATCTAAATCGCTTTGACGATAAATGTAATTACCCTCGACATCTAACGCAAACGGAATACGTCCCTCTTGACCGATCCCAACTGTATAAACCTTGATTCCTAAAGTCGAAATCGCAGATGCAGCGACATTGGGAGCAATTGAACCGGCATTGTTTGAACCATCAGTCAGCAAGATGATAATTCGTGAGGGGGCGGTGCTTTCACGCAGCATGTTCGCCGCGGCAGAAAGACCCATCCCAATAGCGGTATGGTCATCAAAACCATACTCCCTCGCCAGCTTAATGTGGTCTACAAGTTTTTTGAGGACTGTGTAATCCAAGGTGGGAGGGACATATTGATAGGCTTCATTGGCAAACAAGACTACCCCTATCCGATCATAATCTCGTAGATCAATGAAACGGATGATTTCTCGCTTTGCACTTTCTAGGCGATTGGGGGATAAATCTAGTGCCTGCATGCTACTAGAAATATCTAAAGCCATTACGATTTCGATACCTTCTCCAACAATCGTTTCTTGAACCAGTCCGTATTGTGGTCGTGCGAAGGCAATAATAGCCAGCACATACGCAACAAGACGCAAGACATTCGGTATCCAAATGAAACGGACTTTAAGCGAGGGTGGTGTTTTGGGAAATATTTGAAGGGTACTGACGGCGATAGCGGGTGCCTGTTTGATAGCATCACGTTGATGGCGACTCAACTGCCAGAAAGGTAACAACAGTAGTGGCAAAAGAAACCAGTAATCAAAGCGTAGCACGATTTCTAATTCCGCGTGTTTGAAATCGTAGCGATGCTTTTGAACCAGGCTCTCGCTAAGTTAGGAAGAGTAGATGAGTCAGCAATTGTGACACCAGCAGGAGAATATTTTATTGCTGTTAAGATAGCATATAGATCATGCAATTCAGTGCCACCAGCAAGGTTTAGTTCATCCACAAGAAACTGTTGAAATTCACCATAGGTTAGGTGAGCTAGAGAACGGGAAGCTTTGATGCGACGTTCGACATAATGGCGGATTGCTTTATCTACGAGGTTTGCCTGCTCTTCAACAGTCAAAGCTGCGACTGAAATGGTTTTCAATTCACGAAGTAATTCTCGTCCAGGGTTGGTGCGCAATTTCCCTGCACGTCGTCCCCCTACTATCCTAAAGGTGGTGGCTACGCGCCACCCTAGCGCAATCAATATGATGAGTAATCCGCTCGCGCCTCCCATCATCCAAAATTTACGGAATGACATGTTGACCAGCGGACTAGGTTGTTTAGGGCTTTGTCCGCCATCCCATACACTGGCAACGCGCAGGAAAATTGGCGTCGTATCAAGTTCCTGATAGTTACCCGCTCCATCTTGTATCACAACAACCGCTGTAGGCGTGGGTACTTCTCCACTTTGCCAGCTAACAACAGACATTTCCCACCGCTCTTTTTTGAAACCACCTCCCATGAATATTGTTTCAACAGGCACAGCGGATTGTAGCGTTAACCATTCCCACTCGCCCACAAGGGGAACTTGTTCCACGCTTGAACTTATTGGCAACGTGACTTCTAAGATTATTGTGAACGGCAACCCGATCTGACGCTCAAGGTCAGCTGATTCTGGGATTACAAAGCTGGCGTCTAGGTTGCCTTGAGCGTAGGCGTAATTTCCAAACCAAAGCAATGAAAAGCCTATAACGATGCGCAAAGTCTTCATTTCTGGGCACGCTCGGAGCGAATTTGAATGAACTTCAGGAATTGATTGATGTAGTCTTCGTGGAGCGATAGCGTAAGCCAATCTATCCCAAGTGATTTGCAGAAGGCTTGCGCACTCACGGTTGTAGGTTGACGACGAAAAATAGGATTGGACGTATCGATTAGACGATTCGATCCCGATTCGCTATCTTTAACCTGTACGATCGCAGTCTTGGGGATGGGGTGTAATTCGAGCGGGTCTGCGAATTGAATCGCCACAATGTCATGGAAACGCGCGAGATACCTCAACAGATCATGTGAATCCGCCAAGTCAAACTGAAAATCCGACAGGATGAAAATGAAGGATGGCGTGGTGATGAGGCGGACAAAAGTATTGAGAGCACCTTCAAGTGAGGTTTTAGCGGACGGATTGGGAACATCGGTGAGTAACAAATGCTTTAACAGGTAGTCTAATTGTAATTGGTGATTCGCTGGTCGAACCACTTCTACGGTGTGTTCTGCAAAGGTGATTAAACCAACGGCATCTTTATTGGCGATCACCGACCAGGCAATGGTAGCTGCGACCTCCGCTACTGCGTCTGTCCTTGAGTGGATAGTGGTATTGATACCCATTGATTGACTGACATCCACCAACAGCATTACCTGATGTTGGCGATCTTCAACGTACTGTTTGATGTGTAATTCGCCCGTTCGCGCTGTTACGTTCCAATCTACGTCGCGTACATTGTCACCCATCTCATATGGGCGCACCGTATCAAAGATGAGTCCTCTGCCTCGTGATATTGATTGAAAGTTACCGAGCATTTTCGAGGTTAACCGTTTTCGAGATCGCACCTCAATCTGTCGGATTCTCCCAAGAAGCGTGGTACGGTCCATAATTTACGGCACCTGAATCCGCCCGGCAATAATTCGCATGATTTGTAGAGGAGTTTTATCTGAAAGAAAGGTCAAACTTAAGCGATGACACACAACATCAAACAACACCTGTTTTACATCATCGGGCGTGACATAACCGCGCCCGCGTATGAAGGCATTCGCCTTGGATGCTCTAAGGAGGCTTAAACTTGCACGGGGAGACGCACCCAGCTTGATGTCCTCTTGCAATTCTGGGATGCCAGCTTGCGCTGGATCGCGGGTGGCAAATACCAAATCAAGAACATAATCCTTAATCTTGTCATCGACATAAATGCTTTCAACGACCTCCTTCGCATGCAAGATGACATTGGCATCAATGATTGGCTCTGGCATGGGATGGGAACGGTTGGACATTAAATCAAGAATGAGTCGCTCTTCCTCGCGCGTGGGATAGTCAACATGCACCTTGAGCATGAACCGATCGAGTTGTGCTTCAGGAAGGCGGTAGGTTCCCTCCTGATCGATTGGGTTTTGTGTTGCCAGCACCATAAACGGAGCAGGAATCGGGTAGGTTTTCTCTGCAATGGTGATTTGACGTTCCTCCATTGCCTCCAATAAGGCGGATTGCACTTTGGCAGGAGCGCGATTGATTTCATCTGCAAGGACAAAGTTGCTATAGATTGGACCTAAGCGAGGTTGAAATACAACTGATGAGGGATCGAAAATTTGTGTACCGATTAAATCAGAGGGTAACAGATCGGGAGTGAACTGTATCCGTTGAAATTGCACATTCATAGTCATGGCAAGGGTGCGAACAGCTAACGTCTTGGCAAGGCCCGGCACCCCCTCAATGAGAACATGCCCATCGGACAGCAAAGCAATGAGTAAACGATTGACTAGCCGATCTTGCCCAACTAGCGTGCGTCGCATCTGTGAAATGACCGCAGTGATGAAACGCGCTTCGTGTTGAATCCACTCATTTAACTGTTGAACTGTCGCCATGGTTATTGGATGATTTCCCAGTTGTGGGCGAGCGCGTGTTGATACAGTCGCTTATCGGGAAAAGTAGCAACGGGTTGATTTGATAATTGCAAAAAGGGGATGTCAGTTGCACTGTCGGCATAATTTGCTTGTACATCCAACCCATTTTCAGCAACAAACGCTTCTACATACGCACGCTTCGTCGTGCCGACACAGATGTTGCCGAGTATTCGTCCCGTGCAATATCCATGATCGTCGAATGCAAGGCGAGTTCCGACTGCATCGTCAGCTCCCCAGTAATAAGCGAATGCCTTGGCGAAGTCTTCTAACAATCCACTAGCTAAAAGAATGTGCATCCCCTGTTGGCGATGATCCTTGAGACGATCAACAATGACCTTGCGCACGACCGCCGTCGATAAAAAAGTTTCAACTGTCTCACGAAAAATAATTTCTAGCTCAGCATGCGTTTTTCCCTTGAGCAGGGTTGCCATGAGATGCACCCACCAACG
>CAIRDJ010000298.1 GCA_903877335.1 uncultured Chloroflexota bacterium
CGGCAAATGTTCCCACAAACGGGGTGGGACATTCCACCAAGTTAGCCACTTCATCCAGCAACGCCTCATCCACAATGAGCGTTCCGCCTGCTTCGTGAGCAAGGCGACGGGCATCTACCAAGATTTGCTCGCGCCGTTCGTCACGATCCAGCATGATCCCTTGATGCTTGAGGGAGGCAAGATATTCTTCGATGTTGCGCACATTGAATAACGGAGAGCCATACGGGCGCAACCCGCGCGTGATGTTGCCACTGGCAACCCCAGCGTAAGTGAAGGGCACCACCGCCTCCCCCAACAGCGCGACAAACCAGCGCAAGGGGCGGCTAAAAGCAACTTGACTATCGTTCCAACGCATCGCCTTCCCAAACTTGATGGTTGCCAAGAGTTTGGGCAATTCTTCCGCCAATACTTCAACCGTTGGGCGACCCTTCTCAAAGACTTCAGCGAAGACGTAGCGTCCCCCCTCCACCTCTTCAATGCGCAAAGCGGACACATCCACCCCACGCCCGCTGGCGAAACCAAGGGCGGCTTTGGTGGGCTTCCCCTCAGCATCAAACGCGCGGTCCGCAGCAGGTCCCTTCACGATGCTGGTTGCGTCCATCTGTTGGGGGGCTACGCCACGCACCATCACGACGATACGGCGTGGCGTGCCATAGGTGCGAACGCCGTTATGCTGAATCCGCAGATCATCAAACAGGGCGATTGCCAACGCTTGCACCTGTTCAAGGGCGAGGTCAACATCTTGGGCGGGCAATTCTTCCACGCCGATTTCAAGCAAGAAGTCGGTGGGAAAGCTGGAAACCTGGCTCGGCAGGGCGGGGGCTTCGGCAAGGGCAGGTGCGCCCCAAGCGTGGTTGAATTTTTCCAGCGGATACGCCAACGCCTCGCGCTGTTCAACATACGCCTTCGCAATCAGGCGGGTCATGTCGCGCATGCGACGGAAGTATTGAGCGCGTTCGGTCACACCAATTGCCCCGCGCGTGTCCAACACATTGAAGGTATGGCTACACTTCAAGACATAATCATAAGCGGGCAACAACACGCCGGCTTCAACCGCGCGTCGGAACTCCCCTTCGTAGATGTCATAACTGTGCTTGAGCGCGTCAATGTCTGCAATCTCAAAATAGTATTTGCTGTGTTCATACTCGGCGCGGAGGAAGATGTCCCCATAGGTCAGCTTTGCCACCTCATCCAAATCGGTGAAGGCAATCTCCCAAGCGTTCGGCTTGTTCTGTAAGGCCAAGACAATGCGCTCTAGCCCATAAGTTAGCTCAACCGAGACGGGATTGAGTTCAAGCCCGCCCGCCTGTTGAAAATAGGTGAACTGGGTGATCTCTTGCCCATCCAACCACACTTCCCAACCCAAGCCCCACGCGCCTAAAGCCGGACTTTCCCAGTTGTCTTCCACAAAGCGGATGTCGTGTTCACGTGGGTTTAAGCCGATCGCCTCTAGGGATTGCAAGTAAAGCTCTTGTGAGTTGCCGGGGTCGGGCTTGAGGATCACTTGATACTGGGTGTGCATTTGAAAGCGATTGGGGTTTTCGCCGTAGCGTCCATCATCGGGGCGCACGGAGGGTTCAATGTAGGCCACGCGCCATGGCTCGCGCCCAAGTACCCGAAGCGTGGTGCCGGGGTTTGCCGTGCCCGCGCCCACTTGCACGTTGTGCGGTCTCCAAATGACACAGCCTTGTTGTGACCAGAACTCATGTAATTTGAGGATGACTTGTTGAAACGATAAAGTGTCCGACATCACTTGCCCTCCTAAAGGATTAGGTCTTTTGTTGACTGAGGTCGTATTATAAATCAACAAGCAGGCATCCGACGAGGGGAGTCCTGCGTTCATTTCCTGTTTAGAAAGCGTGCGTAACCTACCTAAGTCAGATGTGTTATATGATGTACAAACACACACCATGATGAGAATGCTCATGCGCTTGTTTAATCGCAAACCCAACCAAGTGAACCTCAAAAGCCTCAACGATGTTGAATTGGTGACGCTGGCGAAAGAGAATAAAGATGCCTTTGGCGAGCTATATGAGCGGTACGTCGATAAGATTTACCGTTACATCTACTATCGGGTTGGCAACAGTGAGGATGCCGAGGACTTAACGTCACGGGTGTTCTTTCGTGCGATGGCGCATGTTGAACACTATGAAGATCGCGGATTGCCTTTTCAGGCATGGCTATACCGTATCGCCCACAATTTGGTTGCGAACCATCATCGGGACAAAGAACGGCGCAAGGTCATTCCGTTAGATGAGTACATCGCTAACCAACTTTTCTCTAGCGATCCTGAACACAAGACGGTTGAAAAGCAAGAGAGCGAACGCCTTAAGGCGGTTGTCCATCAATTGCCGGAAGAACGTCAGCAATTGCTGCTCCTCAAGTTTGTTCATCATCTTTCCAACGCAGAAATTGGCGAGATCATGGGCAAAACGGAAGGGGCCATCAAATCTTTGTACCACCGCACCCTGTTAGTCCTGCGCGATCAACTTACGGAAGAAACCCCCGAATCAGAGAGGTTAGCCAACTAAAATGACTCTTTCCCAACTGTATGACGAACGCTTGCAAAACTATATTGAAACCCTGACATCGGCAACCTTACAAGGTGAGGCAGATGTGGAAGTTTTGGCAGCGACCTACAACATCCCCCTCAATGAAGCGCAAGAACTGGCGGAGATTGTGTGTGAGCTGGATGAGATGTTCTCCGAAGTGGAGCCTTCGCTGGCGTTTCGGCAACAGCTTCATGCTCAACTGGTGGGCAAACCTCGCGCGGGGTTGCTCTCACGTTGGCATCGCTTGCCGGCGCGGGTTCGCATTGCGGCAACGGTTGCCCTCTTGATCGCCATGTTAATTTTGGGGCGGCGGCGGTTTGTGCGCCAATTGCGAGGCACGGTGGCAACGTTGCGCCATACTTCGCGGGATGCTTCTGAAGCCACCCCCATCATCCCCTAAGCCAATCTGCTACGTTGTGTGGCTCAACCATGGGTAATTGTGCTATCCTTAATGCTATAGTCCATGCCGTGTGTGAGCCATCCGATGAACACGTTTATAGAAGCCCAATACCTTCCCCCTTCCACCCCTGATGAGCTAGAGCAAGCCGTCCAGACCCTGCAAGCGCACAAGCGCGCCTGGGTTGCTGTTTCGCTGGAGGAGCGCATTGCTCTGTTAGAGACCTTCCGTCAGCGGTTGATTGCCGTTGCCCCGCGCTGGATTGACTTCAGCAAGCAAGCAAAGGGCACGCTTCACCTGAATGATGGGGAGGATGCCGCAATTGTAGGCATCATTTTCCGTCACCTTTCCGCCTTGCAACGCACGCTGAGCCAGCTACAAACCGCCCACCTGTCCACTCCGTTGCGTCTTCATCAGCGCGAGAACGGTCAAGTGGTGGCGGATGTTTTCCCAAACACGCTTGCGGATCGCATCCTGTATTTTGGGGTGAAGGCGGAAGTGTGGTTTGAGCCATCCGCCACGCCCGAACAAATCCAAGATGGGCAAGCACGCTACTATAAGCATCCCGAGCAAGCGGGAAAGGTGGTGTTGATCTTGGGCGCGGGCAACATCGGCGGACTGTTGCCGAGCGATTTTCTGCATAAACTTTACAACGAGAATAAAGTGGTCATCCTCAAGTTAAATCCAATCAATCAATATCTTGGGGTTTTATTGGCGGAGGTCTTCGCCCCCTTGATCGAGCGTGGATTTTTGCGCCTGGCGTATGGTGGGGTGGAACAGGCGCAGTACCTCATTCAGCATGACCACGTGGACGAATTGCACCTGACTGGCTCCGACAAGACGTATGATGCCATTGTGTTTGGCACAGGGGAAAGTGGGCGTGCTAACAAGCGTGATGACCGCCGACAAGTGACCAAGCCCTTCACGGCAGAGTTGGGCAACGTCTCCCCGATCATTGTGGTGCCGGGGGAGTGGTCTGATGAGGATGTGTTATTGCACGGGGAGAACATCGCCGCGCAAGTGACCACCAACGCCGGTTTCAACTGTGTCACCCCGCGCGTGGTCGTGCAGCATGCGGAATGGAACCAACGTCATGACCTTAACCAAGCGATTGAACTGACCTTCTCACAGGCAAGCCCACGTGTGGCGTACTATCATGGCGCACACGCACGCCATCAAGCCTTCCTACAAGCCCACCCCCACGCCAAGCAATTCGGCACTGACAAAAACGGGTTGCTACCTTGGACTTTCATCCCCGATGTTGACGCGCAAGACACCGAGAACATTGCGTTCAAGCAGGAGGCATTCTGTGGTTTGGTGGGGGAAACGGCGCTTTCTGCCACCGATACCCTAGATTTCTTGGCGCAGGCGGTGCGCTTCGTGAATGAGGTGCTTTGGGGCACGCTCACGGTTACGCTGCTGGTGCATCCCAAAACCTGGGCCAACCCAACCCTACGACAGGGGATTGAGCAAGC